>DRLE01000224.1 GCA_011051475.1 Gammaproteobacteria bacterium | reverse complement strand
CTTTTTATTTTGCCGCCTTTAGCGCCTGCTGTCTGAGCGCCCGTGTTTTTCGGGCGTGAGTTCAGGCGCGTTGCAAAATCAAAAGGCCCGGTTCAGCGGGTACCCCTTTGCGTCTTCTGCAAAGGGGCGCAGCCTGCAGTGGCGGCGTTCTTTTGCCTACTTTTCTTTCGCTGTTGACTAAATTGGCAGGAGCAAATTTGAACAGCTCTGCTGACCCGAAGGGTGAATTACAGGGATGTAATTCATAAAGAAAAGTAGGTCGCCGTCAGGGCGAAACCCGAACTATCAGCAACAAAAAGATTAAAAGAAAGCCAACCACCCCAATATACAAAACACCAAAAATTAACCCCTAAACTTCCTGAAGGTTTAAATGTCCCATTTACGGTAAAATACCCCGTTCCAGCAAAACCATGGATAAACAACCTTGCACTTCGTCCACCTGGCAAGTCTGAAAGACCTGCAAACACGCAAACTGATCTGCGTAAAAACAGACACTTACCGTATATTACTGGCCCTTGCCGAGGGCAAGGTATATGCCGTGGACGATATGTGCACCCATGAAGACGCCTCCCTGAGCAAGGGCTCGCTACATGGCGACTGCGTCAAGTGTCCGCTGCACGGCAGTCGTTTTCGTCTGGCCAGTGGTGAGGCGCTGGACGAGCCGGCCGAAGAGGCGCTGAATACCTACGATGTCAGAATCGAGGGCGATGCTATTCTGGTGGGCATACCCGAATAGTCGCCCCGACACTGCAACCAACAGTAAAAAACTATGAACGAAACCGAACAGCTACTGCAACAACCGCCGAAGACTATTATGCGCTCGATTATCCAGCGCATTGCCACCGGCCCCGACATGAGCAAGGACATCTCGCGCGAAGAGGCCCGCGCTGGCATGAGCGCCATTCTCAATGGCGATATCGACCCTGTGCAATCCGCCATCTTCCTTATCGCCCTGCGCATGAAGCGTGAAACCGATGATGAAAACAGGGGCATACTCGACGCCATTCGTGACCATACCCTGTCTGTCACCGCCGATGTTGACGAGGTGCTGGACGTGTCCGACCCCTATAACGGTTACAACCGCACCCTGCCCGCCGCGCCCTTTCTGCCGGCGGTTATGGCGGCCTGCGGCGTAGCGACGGTTTCTCACGGCGTTGAAACCATGAGCCCCAAGTTCGGCATTACCCACCATCGCGTACTCAAGGCTGCCGGAAAAGACATATCGCTGAGCACGCAGCAGGCCGCCGATCAGCTCGGCGGCGATGCCGGCTGGGCCTATGTCGACCAGAAAGCCTGGTGCCCGCCGCTGCACGACCTGACCGACCTGCGCAGCAATATTGTCAAACGCCAGGCCATTACCACCGTGGAAGTCCTGGCCGGCCCGGTACGCGGCAGGAGCAAAACCCATTATATGTCCGGCTATGTGCATAAACCCTATACCCGGGTCTATGCCATGCTGGCGCGCCATTCCGGTTTCGACAGCTGCCTGATGATCCGCGGTGTCGAAGGCGGCATTACGCCCTCCTTGCGCCAGAGCGGCAAGGTCTTTTATTATCACGACAGGGGCGAGGAGCAGGGCCAGGACTTCAACCCCGCGGATATCGGCATTGAGCAGGATGTGCGCGCCACACCGCTGCCCGATGAGCTGCCGCCGGCACCGGAAAGCGAAGACGTCAGCGCCGAGTTCGACGCCGAAGCCGTGGCAAAAATGGCGGCCGACGCCGGCCTGGCCGCGCTCAATGGCGAAACCGGCAGCACCCGCGACGCCCTGGTTTATTCGGCCGCCATTGCCCTGTGGCATCTGAAAAAGGCCGACGATCTGCAGGCCGGTGCCGATATGGCCCGCGAGGTTCTGGACAACGGCAGCGCCCTGCAACGTTTCAACGCAGCGAAATAACACAAGAGACAACGACCATGCCATTATCCGACGAGAAAAAAGCCAGCTTCCGCGACCGTCTCAATCGCGACCCGGACTTTCGTGACGCCTTCCTTATGGAAGCGCGCAATATGTACAAGAAAGCCCTGCAGTTCAATACTTCGCTGGAAGATGAAATCAACCGCTTCGAACAGATCCTGGGCGCCGACCCCGGCACCTATGAGTTTATGGAAGGCGAGCTGGATGAAATCGATATTTTCGAGCATATTCTCGATGCCTATGACAGCCAGCTGCTCGAAGACGAGAAAGACAGCAGCACCATCAACTAGAACACCATGCGCCTCACAAAAACCACATTACTGCTTCTGACCGGCCTGACCCTGGCTGCCTGTAAAGAGCAGGCCAAAGACCCGAAAACGGTTGCCGACCAGTACTGGCAATATCTGCAAAGCGGTAATACCGTTGAGGCGAAAAAACTTGTCACCCTGAACAGCAGGCCGCTGTTCGATCGGCATGCGCAGCGCGTCGACAGCAATACCCAGGTTAAAAACGGCGATGCGCGCACCATTGTCACCACGACCATTACCACTATCAACCCCCAGGACAACACCCGGACCAGCACCACCTTTGAAACCGTACTGGTGCTGGAACAGGGCCACTGGAAAGTCGATATCGAACAATCCGTCATACCGCCGGTTGCCAGCACGGATGATAAAGAGCTCGATGAAATCGCCGAACAGCTTTCCGAATCACTGGAAAAAAACATGCAAACCATGGACGAGGCAGTGGAGCACGGCCTGAAAATGCTCAACGACGCCATGAAGGAAGGCGAAAAGGAAATGAGCAAGTCCATGCTCGAACTGATGGAAGAACTCAACCGCACCATGGAAGAATCCGTCGAGCAAATGAAAAAACGCCGTGAGCAGCAACAGCCTCCCCAGCTGCCTGCGCCCGACCCGACCCAGGGTGAAGGCGCAATCTAGCGATCCTCTGATAAATGTCATTTTGGGCACAACGAAGTGGAGTCAATATGCCCATGGATGGGCGGTATTAGTGTAACGCAGGAGCAGTTACCGAAAAATCGTGCACTTCGAAGCCCGCTGATTCATCCGTAGTATAAGATCCTTCGACGCCACTTCGTTGCGCTCAGGATG
>DRLE01000223.1 GCA_011051475.1 Gammaproteobacteria bacterium | reverse complement strand
GAGTATGTTTTTTATCCGCAAATGAACGCTAATAAACGCAAATTTCTTTCAGGGGAGTTTGGTTGTTTACAGTATGACAAATCTTATACGCATTCACTGAATATGAGAATACAGTGATTAAATGGCATTTGCGTTTATTAGCGTTCATTTGCGGAAAAATATCGCTTCTTAAGTTCAGCTACCGCTTTAACCCGCGCCTCGGTAATCTTCTCCGCCAGCTCCCGGTTTTCATAACCCTGTTCGCGCAGGGCGGCCACATCCACGGCTTTGCTGACCTGGTAGGCCTGGCGTAAAAAATCTCCCTGCGGGAAATCCCGGTTTTCATAACCCGGCCGGCCGCGGGCATCCGCCTCGCAGGCAAGAAGAAACTTTTCAAAACGCGCCGGCTTGCGGTAGGCATCGACCTGAACCAGGGTTTTTACCACGGTCGAGGGTTTCAGTTCCAGTGCGCGATGATAGTGCAGATGCAGGCAGGCGACGCGCTCGGCCAGATCGCGGTAGTCATTGGGTACGCGCAGGCGGGCGCAGACTTTTTTCACGATTTTTGCGCCGCGCGCTTCATGGCCGATATGGCGTGGCCATTCCTGTTTCGGTGTGGTGCCCTTGCCGAGGTCATGCAGCAGGGCGGCCAGGCGCACGTCGGCATCCGGGCTGAGCCGGCAGGCCTGCTCCAGTACCATCAGGGTATGGATGCCGGTGTCGATTTCCGGATGGTGTTCCTCCGGTTGCGGCACGCCAAACAGGCGGTCGAGTTCGGGAATGATTTTCTTCAGGGCGCCGCATTCACGCAGCACCTCGATGAATTTTACCGGTGTTTTTTCTGTCAGCGCCTTCTGCATTTCCTGCCAGATACGCTCGGGCACCAGGGCGTCAACCTCGCCGGCCTCGACCATGGCTTTCATCAGATCCATGGTTTCATCGGCCACGGTAAAGCCCAGGTGGGCGTAACGTGCGAGAAAGCGCGCCACACGCAATATTCTTACCGGGTCTTCGGCAAAGGCATCCGATACATGCCTCAGTACCTTGTTATTAATATCGTCGATACCGTGATAGGGGTCGATGTAGTTGCCGTTTTCATCTTTGGCAATGGCATTGATAGTGAGATCACGACGGCGCAGATCTTCTTCCAGGGTGACATCGGGCGAAGCGTGAACCTCGAAGCCCTTGTAGCCGGCAGCCGTTTTACGCTCGGTGCGCGCCAGCGCGTACTCTTCCTTCGTCTGCGGGTGCAGAAAAACAGGAAAGTCCTTGCCCACCTGCTGGAAGCCGGCGGCAAGCATGTCATCGACGGTGGCGCCGACAACCACCCAGTCCTTTTCGGAGAAGGGATAGCCAAGGATTTCATCGCGCACCGCGCCGCCGACAAGGTAGGTTTTCATGGATTGTATGTCTGTCCTGGTCTGATTGACGATTTTCGCCAAAATTTTCAGATAGAGGCGCAAAAAAGATTCTATTACTATACTAGTGTGGTTGTTAATCGATCGAATATTAGAACATAAAAAGGAATTAATATGAAAACAATAATGGCGAATCTTATCCTGTTTTTTTCAATGTTGGCTTTATTTGAAGCCAATGCGGCGGTTTATGACAAAAATACTCTAGTAAATGTAAAGCTGGAATATGTGAGCTTTTATGAAGCCGTCGTTGATATTGAGTTTTACCTGGCTGATGATCTCGATCATGCATTCTTCTATGTGCAGGCTGATGATGTTACCAGAGGAATGTACGCGAGTTATGTACAACACGGTTTTAACAAGATAAAGGCTGTCATTCAAAGAGAAAGAAATAAAAACCGGAGTATAACAACGCGAAAAATACGGCTGTATGCGACTGCGAACGGAGCAAAACGTTTCTGGCAGCAGAGCATGGATTTTGAAATAAACTGGCCAGGTCCTGAGTACATAAATGAAGTTATTGGCGATTCTAAGGTTGAACACTATGATTACAGTTCTGTGAATACAGTCAATATCGTCAGGCATGCATATGAAGCCAGGAAAATTTACAGGGATGTTCTGGTGTCTGGCGTGCCTATATACAAAGCGAGGATTTCTGGTATTTTTGTGGTTCCGAGCAGCGATACAGGGCTGGCAGTGAAAATCGGGGTTGATGTTGATCCGGCTGCTGCCAGGAAAATTATTTCAGGCCTGTTAAAAAATAACCATAATATTGTTGATATAACCGTAGGTGACATAGACAGGAAAATCTATTTTGATAATGACATTATTATAGCGCCCGCGAAAAAAGAAACGTTGACGGCGGAGACTTTGGCGATCCTGAAAAACAACACATTGTCCAATGAGGATTTTTATGCCTTGCTGGGTGTTAAAAAACCGGAGCCCGATGATTATGTAGAAAGGCAATACAAAATTGCGTACGACCTGATTGATAGCGGCCTGAAACCGAATCTGAGCAGGGCAAAAACCATACTGGATGAGATTATTTCCAGAGACCCTGATTTTGTTGATGCCTATATTGAACTGGCCAGATACATAATGAAGACCGCAGAAGCGCCTGTGTCTTTTGATATGGCCGAGAAAAAACTACTGATAGCCAGGGATATCAATCCGGAACATGCCAATACGAGAGTATTGTTGGGGTATGTGTATACCAATCAGGGCCGTTATGATGAGGCGGAGAAAGAGTATCAGAAGGCCGAAAAACTGGGGACAGATAATTTATGGCTGTATGCCAATCGAGGTCTCAATTTTGAAAAACAGTCAAAAACGGATCAGGCGATTGAACAGTATATCAAGGTGATGTCGTCACCGCGAAAATTTGATCGTAATGACAGGGTTATGTTATGGACGCATGTGCGACTGTTTCCATTGCTGGAAAGCAGGCAGCGATATAAAGAAGCAAACCGGTACTACACAAAATTTGTTCATGACTTTCCTTCGCAAAGTTGCGTGTTGCTTAGCCAGGCAGAAAACGAGCTGTTCAATCTGGGGGACTATGAGTCTGCCATAGAGCACAGTCTGTTAGCGGGAAAAGAGGGGTGTTCCAGGGAATCTGCAGCCCTGGCGCCTGCCTATTACCTCAAGTGGTTTAATCAGACTGAAAATGGAGAGAGAAAGATAAATGGTGTTTACCGTCAGGCAGAAGCAATGGCGCCTGAAGACGTCCGCCTTTTCTATTATCTTGCCTTGTCGGATTTTACTTCGCCGGTAATACACGCATTGGTGCAAAAAGGACGCAATCTGGATGTAGAAAACGGAGAGGGCTTTACTCCTCTGTTGCTGTCTGTTTATACCGCGAACCGTCAGGCTGTAAAAAGGTTGCTGGCGGAAGGTGCGAATATTAATAATGTAAGCAGAAAAATGAAGATATCACCGTTGGGACTTGCTGTTATCAGGCGCGATATTGATATGGTGAAACTGCTGATTGAAAATGGCGCGGATACGGAGATGGCTCTCCCTAATGGAAAAGATCTGTATAGCTGGTCAAGGGAGAACGGTGCCGTGGAGATAAGTCGACTATTAGGCAATAAAAAGTCCATATAGGCTATATATGCAGGTTCCATAAAGCCTGTATCTATATTGTTGTTTTGCCGCGTTCAGGATTATTTGATATGAAAAAACGTGAAGCGGGAGTGTCACGTGCACAACGAATCAGTGATGAAGGATTGCAGCGTCTGGAAAACCAGCTTGCGCGCGGCGTGAATATCCGCAGGGAAGTGTTGCAGCAGTGGGTGAAACGCTATGGTGATTCCGCCCGGTCAATTATCGAGCGTTACGGGATAAAACTGGATCAGACATAGAAAAGCGTTTGCCGCAAAAGACGCAAAGTTCGCAAAGAAAAACGCAAAGGTTTTTTATGTTTTTTTCGCGCTCTTTGCGTCTTTTGCGGCCAGCGCTTTTTTATTTCATTGCCGCCTGCGCCGCCGGAATTGCCGCACCGACATTGATATCGGCATTCATATCGCTGAGTACGGCTTCCAGCGCCGACAGGCACAGGAAGATGTTTTCCGTGCGTGAGCTGTGGCCCATCAGGCCGATGCGCCAGACCTTGCCGGCCAGTGCGCCGAGGCCGGCGCCGATTTCCAGGTTGAACTCATTCAGCAGGCGACCGCGCACTTCGGCTTCATCAACACCATCGGGGATTGTGACCGAGTTCAGCTGCGGCAGGCGGTAGTCCTCTTCGACAATGAAGGACAAACCCATGGCTTCCAGGCCGGCGCGCAGCACCAGGTGGTTCCTGCTGTGGCGTGCCCAGGAATTTTCCAGGCCTTCTTCCTGCAGCATGACCAGCGATTCATGCAGGGCATAGAGAGCATTGACCGGCGCGGTGTGGTGATAGGCGCGTTTGGCATTCGGACCCCAGTAGCCCATTACCAGGTTGGTGTCGAGGAACCAGCTCTGCACCCTGGTTTTGCGGCTGGTAATCACATCGATGGCGCGCTGGCTGAAACTGACCGGTGAAATACCCGGCGTGCAGGACAGGCATTTCTGCGAGCCGGAGTAGATAGCGTCGATTTCCCACTCGTCCACTTTCAGTTCACTGCCGCCCAGCGAGGTGACCGCGTCAACCAGTACCAGGGCGTCGTGGTGGTGGGCAATGGCGCTCAGGGCTTCGGCATCGGAGCGCGCGCCGGTTGAGGTTTCGGCGTGGACGAAGGCCAGTAGTTTGGCGTCCGGGTTGGCCTTGAAGGCTTCTTCTACCTTGTTTGGATCAACCGGCTTGCCCCAGTCATCCTCAACCATCACAGCGGTGGCGCCACAGCGTTCGACCACTTCTTTCATACGGCCACCAAACACCCCGTTCTGGCAGACAATGGCCTTGTCGCCATGTTCCAGCAGGTTCTGGAAGGTAGCTTCCATACCGGCAGAGCCGGGCGCGGAAACCGGGATGGTCAGCTGGTTTTCGGTCTGGAATGCATACTGCAGCATCTGTTTGACTTCATCCATCATGCCGACAAACTGTGGATCCAGGTGGCCGATACAGGGGCGCGCCATGGCGCCGGTGACGCGTGGATGCACGTCGGAGGGGCCGGGGCCCATTAATGTGCGAACAGGTGGATTGAAGGATTTGATGCTCATAGTATTTTCCTGAAAAAAGTGGATTGGCAGGCATTTTGCCAGAAAACCGCTTTGGCAACTACTTAGTCGGTTTGGGGTTATAGGCTCTTTTTTAACCACAGAGGTCACAGAGGACACAGAGTTTTGTTTTTTTATTGGGTCCGTCATTGCGCGCGCAATGACAAGTTACAAATTAAAAACTCTGTGTCCTCTGTGTCCTCTGTGGTAAAAATAGATGATCAATATAACCACCGAGATTAAAAAATGGAATACAGAAAACTGGGCAGAACCGATATAGAAATCAGCGTGATTGGTCTGGGCACCATGACCTGGGGGCTGCAGAATACGCAGGAGGAAGGCTTCGGGCAGATGGATTATGCGCTGGAGCGGGGTATCAATTTTTTCGATACCGCCGAGCTGTACGCGATTCCGCCGAGCGCAGAAACCTATGGCACCACCGAAACCATTATCGGTAACTGGTTTGCCTCGCGTGGCAGGCGTGATCGGGTTATCCTGGCCAGCAAGATTACAGGCCCCGGCCTGGACTGGATTCGCGGCGGCGGGCCGATCGATAAAAACAGCCTGCAGCAGGCACTCGATGGCAGCCTGCAGCGCCTGCAGACCGATTATATCGACCTCTACCAGTTGCACTGGCCCAATCGCGGTTCCTATCACTTTGGCCAGATATGGGATTACGCGCCCGATTTCGACGCCCGCGCCGAGGAAGAGAATTTTCTGGAAGTGCTCACCACCCTGCAGGGTTTTATCGAGGCCGGCAAGATCCGTCATATCGGTCTGTCCAATGAAACCGCCTGGGGTACCATGAAGTACCTGCAACTGGCCGAAAAACACGGCCTGCCGCGCATGGTCTCCATTCAGAATGAATATTCCCTGCTGTGTCGGCATTTCGAGCCCGACCTGTATGAGATTTCCCTGGCCGAAGACATCGGTCTGCTGGCCTGGTCACCGCTCAGTCGTGGCATGATCAGCGGCAAGTATCTCGATGGTGCCCGGCCCGAAGGCGCGCGCATTACCATCGAAACCCGCCCCGAGCACCGCCTGGTGCCAATGGTGGATGATGCCATCCGTGACTATATGGCGCTGGCAGCGCAGCATGGCCTGGATGTCTGCCAGATGGCACTGGCCTTTGTCCACAGTCGCCCCTTTGTGACCTCCACTTTGATAGGCGCTACTACCATGGATCAGCTAAAGAGCAATATCGATTCCATTGAACTGAAGCTGTCCGACGAGGTGTTGCAGGGTATAACGAAGCTGCGGCAGAAGTATGCGGCGCTGTTTTAGGAGTGCCTTGCCTGTAACGTTCCTTATGCAGGCCTACAGAATCCGGTGCTTCGGTTAAAGGCAAAATGCTGAGGTAGGCCGGGATAAGGCTTCGCCGTTCCCGACATTTCTAACAAAGCAATTCCAGCCAGTGCCGGACCGGTGTATCTGTGCCACTTTGCAGATGCAACTGGCAGCCGATATTGGCGGTGGCGATGATTGCAGGCTCGGCCTGGCCGATATTGTCCAGCTTGTTGCGCAAAAGCTGCTGTGAGAGGGTTTTCTGGGTAATGGAATAGGTGCCGGCCGAGCCGCAGCACAGGTGTGAGTCTTTGATCGATTTCAGGTTAAAGCCGCAGTTCTCCAGAATGGGTTCGACCACGCGTTTGAGCTGCATGCCGTGCTGCAGGGTGCAGGGCGGGTGGAAGGCGATGGTTTCCGCATTGTCTTTTTTTAACTGTTTGTACAGGCTGCGGTCGGCGCGCAGAGCCTCGCTGACGATCTCGGCGGGGTCTTTATAAAGTTCGCTGACAGTTTTTGCCCTGTCTGCATAGCCGGGATCACTGGCCAGCAGTTGCGCATAGTCCCGGATGGCGACGCCGCAACCACTGGCGGTCATGGTAATGGCCTGAATCTTGTGCTTTTCGACAAGGGGTAGCCAGCGGTCGATATTGGCGCGCATAATGGCCAGCGCTTCTTCCTCGGCATTGAGGTGATGGCTGAGAGCGCCGCAACAGCTTGTGGCGGTCGGTTCGAGACATTCGATATTCAGTTTGTCGAATACGATTTTTGCCGCGGTATCGATGGCCGGTTGCAATGCTGGCTGTACACAACCGGCGACCAGCAGCACCTTGTGTTCGTGCATTCGTGGAATAAAGGCTGGTGGTTGCTGTGGTTGAGGGATGCTCTTTTTCAACGTGCCGGGCAGTAGCGGGCGCAGGGTCTGGCCGGCTTTCAGTAGCGTGCTGAAGGTGGCCTTGCTGAGAAACAGCTTGCGCAGGCCAAGATGCAATAGGCGTTGTTTTAATGGGCGTTTGACTTTTTTGTTGACTATGCTGCGACCGATATTCAGCAGTTCACCGTAGTGCACGCCGGACGGGCAGGTGGATTCGCAGTTGCGGCAGGTCAGGCAACGGTCAAGGTGTTGCTGGGTCTTTCGCCCTGGCGTTTCGCCTTCCAGCACCTGTTTGATCAGGTAAATGCGACCGCGCGGGCCGTCGAGCTCATCGCCGAGCAACTGGTAGGTGGGGCAGGTGGCGTTGCAGAAACCGCAGTGCACGCAGCTGCGCAGTATGCGGTTGGCTGCCCGGCCTTCGTGTGTTTCCAGGAAATCTTCGGGAAGTTCGGTTTTCATGCTTACAGTGCTCGATACAGTCGACCGGGATTGAGCAGGCCATCAGGGTCGAAGGCCCGCTTCAGGTTTCGCTGCAGGTGCAGAAGGGCCTCGGGCAAGGGCTGGAATATGTCATCGACCGGTGCAGCCTGCAACGGGTATCGGCTGGCATGGCCGCCATGTTCTGCCGCAATGGTATGCATATTGCCTTCACTGTGTATCCAGCGCAGTGCGCCGTGCCACTCGACAAGTTGTTTGTTTATGTTTTCATAAAAGGCCGTAGTGTTCTGGTGTGAGCAGCGCCAGAGATTTTCATTGTCAGAGAAGAACGGGTGTGTCTGGTTTTTTATTGTCTGCCAGAATGCACTGTCGATTTCGTCTGCAGAATAGTGTTTGCCCGTATCTTGTACGGCTTTTTTTACCGCCGAGTGAGTACTGCCAAGGCGCAGGTACAGGCTGTTATCGACATAGCAGCTGGCGGTCAGTGGCAGGCCGTTCTTCACCCAGGTGCGCAGGCTGCTGACGGCATTGTCCAGGTGGGTCTGTATTTTCAGTGAAACCTCGGTTTCGTTGAGTGGCAGTACTTTCAGCGAAACATCCAGCAATACGCCCAGCGTGCCCTGCGCGCCTGTCATCAGGCGTGCAGCATCGTAACCGGCGACGTTTTTCATAACCTGGCCGCCAAAGCGCAGCTTCTCGCCGCGGCCATTGATAATGGTCGCGCCCAGCACGAAGTCCCGCGCCGCTCCGCAGGCCACCCGCCGCGGTCCCGACAGGCCGCAGGCAATCACGCCGCCAATGGTCGAGTCTTTACTGTGCTGCGGCGGCTCGAAGGCCAGCATCTGATTTTTGGCGGCAAGCTCGGCTTCCAGCTCACTGAGTCGCGTGCCACTGCGCACGGTCACCACCAGCTCGCTGGGCTGGTATTCAATAATGCCGGTATGCTTAGCCGTTGACAGGGTTTCTCCCTCAACCCGGTTGCCATAAAACGCCTTCGAGCCGCCGCCGGAAATTACCAGAGGCGATTTATTCTCAATGGCGTTATTGATCTGTTCAATCAGGCTGGTGCTGATATCGCTAGCCATGTTGAGCAAGACCCTTCGGCTTCGCTGCGCTACGCTCAGGATGACAGTCTTGTTGCTTTGAATTATTCATTTTTAACTATTCACTATTAGTTATTCACTGCGAACTTCCCCATCCCCAGCTGAAGCGCTAGAAGCGCTCCAGCTGGGGATGGGGAAGTTCGCCATGGTGTACATGCATCGCCCCAAACTCCGCACAGCGCTGCAAGGTCGGAATATTTTTCCCCGGGTTGAGTAGTCCTCTGGGGTCAAAAGCTGCCTTGATTGCATGAAACTGGGTGATTTCCGCACTGTTGAACTGACCGCACATCTGGTTGATCTTTTCGATGCCCACACCGTGCTCGCCAGTGATAGTGCCGCCGACTTCAACGCAGTAATCGAGTATCTTTCCACCCAGCTCCTCGGTGCGTTCCAGTTCGCCCTCATTGTTGGCATCAAACAGAATCAGCGGATGCAGGTTGCCGTCGCCGGCATGAAATACATTGACGACTTTCTGGCCATATTCTTCCGATAGTTCTTTAATGCGTTTAAGCACATCGGCAATACGGTGGCGCGGAATGGTGCCGTCCATGCAGTAATAATCCGGCGAGAGACGGCCGACGGCGGGGAAGGCAGCCTTGCGACCGGCCCAGAACTGCAGGCGCTGGGCCTCGTCTCGGGCTACCTGTATATCGGTAGCGCCGGAGTTCTGCAGAATGTGCTGGCATTTTTCCAGCTGGTCGGCCACTTCCTCGGCGCTGCCATCGACTTCACATAACAGTATGGCCGCGGCATCTGCCGGATAGCCGGCGTGGACGAAGTCGTCGGCAGCCCTGATCGCGGCGCTATCCATCAGTTCCAGGCCGGCGGGGATAATGCCGCTGGAAATCACATTGCTGACGGCCTCACCGGCCACCGCCACATCGTCAAACGAGGCCAGCATGACCTTCGCCATGGCCGGTCGTGGCAACAGTTTGACGGTGATTTCAGTAATAATGGACAGCATGCCTTCGGAGCCGGTAAGCAGGGCCAGCAGGTCGTAGCCGGGGGTATCCAGGGCGTCACTGCCGATGGTGATCTCTTCACCCGCCATGGTCAGTATTTTCAGTTTGAGAATATTGTGCACGGTGAGGCCGTATTTCAGGCAGTGCACGCCACCGGCGTTTTCCGCCACATTGCCGCCAATGGAGCAGGCAATCTGCGAGGAGGGGTCCGGGGCGTAGTACAGGCCATAGCTTTCAGCGGCTTCGGATATGGCCAGGTTGCGCACGCCGGGTTGCACCACAGCCGTCATACTGTCTGCATCGATATCCAGAATCCGGTTAAAGCGTGCCAGACTGAGTAAAATGCCGTTTTCCACCGGTAATGCACCGCCGGAAAGGCCGGTGCCGGCACCGCGGGCGACCACGGGTATATCGTGATCGTAGCAGATTGTCAGTACGGATTTTAGCTGTTCAATAGTGTCGGGAATCGCCACGGCCAGCGGAACCGTATGATAGGCAGAGAGGGCATCGCATTCGTAGGGTTTGAGGTCTTCAAGCTGGTGCAATAAGCCGTTTTCCGGTAGTAGCTGGCCGAGTTGCCTGAGGATGGACTGCATGTCTTTTATTTTATTCCGCTATTTTGTACTGAACTGTTGCCAGCAATTATTATCTACTTTACCACAGCGCGCACAGCACAGAATGCAGGGGTATTTCCCGAACCGGGTGAATTTGTCCGGCATGGGAGCGCCGCCCGGGTGTGCGTGTTAGAATCGCGCCGATAACAAGTTTTAGAGGAAAACAGTTTTATGCTACGCAAGGTATTTGTACGCAGTTACATCAGTCGTTTTATGAGCAGTTTAATGCTCGGCTCGTTAATGCTACCCTGGCAGCAGGCGGTGGCCGGCGCCATTGATTTTCGTCTGGGCGGCAATATGGCCGAGGCCTCCTTTCTGACACAGACGGCTTCTTTTGGCTACGGAGGTGCGGACATTGGTTTTGGCCTGCTTTATAACGAAGATGATGACATTATCGGTCACGCATCAGTGCTGGTCACAGGCAGTAGCGCAGGCGATGTCAAGGCGTTGCAGTTCGGCGTTGGTGCCAAGCTGTATGGTGGAACGCTGGACGGCCCCGGCAATAACACGATTGATAAAAATGGTGGTGCTATTGCCATCGGCGGGCGTATTCGCTATGTCTTTCCCAGTAGCACGCCGTTTGCGGTACTGGGTGAGGCGTTTTACGCGCCATCGGTGACCAGTATGTCGGGTTTTGATGGCCTGCAGGAATATCGTGTTGCACTTGAACTGGAAGTGACGCCCAGTGCCCGAGCCTATGTTGGTTATCGCTACATGGAAGTGACGGTGAATGACAGCTATGACTATGAGGTGGATGATTCGGCACATATTGGTGTTCGTTTCGAGTTTTAGCCGTTCGGATCAGCGATCCGTGGTGACATAATCTGAAGGCGGGTGTACTGATGTGCCCCGCTTTTTTTATTTTCGAGCAAGGTTTTCCCATGAAGGAAATGTACAAGCTGCTGCAAATTATGGCGGACCTGCGCAATCCGGACGGTGGCTGTCCCTGGGATGTGCAGCAGGATTTTAAATCCATAGCGGCCTATACCGTTGAAGAGGCCTATGAGGTGGCCGATGCCATTGAACGCGAGGATATGCCGGATCTGAAAAACGAGCTGGGTGATCTGATGTTTCAGGTGGTGTTTCATGCGCAGATGGCAAAAGAGCAGGGCCTGTTTGATTTTGTCGATGTGCTCAACGAGATTAATCACAAGCTGATCAGCCGGCATCCGCATGTGTTCGCCGGTGAAAAGGCTGGCAGTGATGAAGAGCTGAACAATGCCTGGGAGGCGAAGAAAAAGCAGGAGCGTCTGGATAAAAGCGGAGGGAAGGATGAAACCGGTCGTCTTGAAGGCGTGACCAGCGGACTGCCCGCCCTGCGCTGGTCGGAAAAGCTGCAGAAACGCGCAGCCCGGCACGGCTTCGACTGGCCGGATATAGCGCCGGTGTTCGACAAGCTGCATGAGGAAGTCGACGAGTTAAAAGCGGAAATCGGTCGGCCGGACAACCAGCAGCGTATCGAGGAAGAGCTGGGAGATATCCTGTTTGCCGGCGTCAGCCTTGCCCGCCATCTGGATGTAAACCCCGAGCAGGCACTGCGCAATGCCAACCGGCGTTTTATCGAGCGTTTTGCCCTGGTGGAAAAACTGCTGGCCGAGGACGGCCTGGAAATGGAGAGCTGCGAGGTGGCGGTGCTGGAGGATTACTGGCAAAAGGCGAAGCGTATTTTGTCCGCAGATGAACGCAAATAAAAAAAACAAAAGCTTATTCACCACAGAGGACACAGAGGACACAGAGAAAAGCTTTTTACTGTTTATTGCGCCGCAGGCGCAACAAACAAAGAAAACTCTGTGTCCTCTGTGCCTCTGTGGTGAAATTGTTTTTTATTAGCGTTTAGTTTATTTGTGGACAATATGTTTCTAAATACAAAAAAGGCCACGCCCGGAAACCGGAGCGTGGCCTTTTTATTGAAGCGATGTACCTGTTAGATAAACAGTGACTGTGTCGCGTCAGCAGATTCTTCGAAGTAGGTGGCAGCACCCACGAAGTCAACACCGTCGATGAATACTTTAGGATCGTGACCAAACAGTTCAACGGTCATCTGGCAGGCGAGGAATTTTACTTCGGCTTCCTGGCACAGTTCACGCAGTTCGGCGATGGTAGCTACACCGCAGTTGCTGATGGTTTTCTTCATCAGGCTGGTGCAGATGGGGTCCATAAAAGGAATGTTCCACAGGACATTCGGAATTTTAGGGCCAAAATCGATGCTTTTCAGCCACTTGGGACCAAATGGCATCTTCATTGGCATATCAGGCGCCGCCATCGGCGTGATTTTCAGTTTATTGGTGTCTTTCAGCAGCAGGTTCAGGCCGTAGAAAGTAAAGAAAATGGAAACTTCCATCCCCAGAGCGGCAGCGGTGCTGGCCAGGATGAATGGAGGATAAGCCCAGTCCAGGGTACCCTTGGTTGCAATAATAGTTAATTTGCGTGTGTCCGACATAGTATTATCCTCGCGTTTATATGTGCATATTTAGTGATTTAAGAGTGTCTTTCTGTATGACAGTCGTCTGACTTATTGTATTTCAGAGCTATAACATTACCCTTAAAGCGATAAAAATTGCAAGCTTGTTAAAGGCGCGACCTGACTTTCTGTCACTGTATTTGTTCTAAAAATACAGCGAATTGGCTGATTTTACTGGATTTTGGCTGATTTATTCCAAAATGCGATAACTGTTATTCGACAGGTATGATTCAAGTTCGGCAGGGTTTATCAGCGGCTCTGAGCACTGCATGCCGTTACAGAGGTAGGCTATTGTATTGTCGCTGACGGCTTTTTCCCTCAGCGTGGAGTGGAGCGGTTGCTGAGCATTTATAGTATATACCGAAGCAAAAGGTAAATAAACGCTATCCGCTGCCGGCCAGTCTCTGCTGTCACAGTTCTGCTTGCGGATGATCAGTAGATCGTGCGGCGTGAGTTGTTCGCGCAGTGCATTTAGCATGGCACAGTGGGAGATCGGGGCCTGGTTAATGGCTGACCAGGCGGACTGCAGGCAGCGCTCCGCCGCTTTGAGGTAAGCCGGTCTGCCGCTCAGGTAACCCAGTCGGCCGAGGCTGATTGCGGCGATGGCATTGCCGGAGGGTATGGCGTCGTCGCTGAAGCCCTTGATTTGCTGGATCAGTTTTTCGTGGTTTCGGCCGGTAAAAAAGAAACCGCCATATTTATGGTCTTCAAATTCCTCGAGCAGGGCGTCCGCCAGTTGCAGCGTCCATTCATACAGGCCATTGTCCCACTGGTTCTGTAGCAGTTCCAGCAGGCCATGGATAAGAAAAGCATAGTCGTCCAGATAGGCGTTGAGACTGGCCCTGCCTTTATTATAAGTGGCCAGTAATCGACCGTTCCGCCACAGGTGGGTGCGGATAAAGTCGGTTGCCTGTATAGCCGACTGTGTATAGTCGGTCCTGCCGAGCAGGCGGCCGGCTGTGGCCATGCCGTGTATCATCAGCCCGTTCCAGGCGCAAAGGATCTTGGTATCGGTCGCCGGGTGTACGCGCTGTTCGCGTCGGTTAAAGAGAAAGCGGCTGATTGTTTGCATGGCCTGGTGCAGTTCGTCAGGCTCAAGGTCATATTTGCTGGCCAGTGCGGCTTCGCTGACATAGCCGTGCAGGTGCCAGCGACCCTCGAAATTGGCGGGCCGGTCGAGGCCAAAACGTGTTTTATAAAGCGCTATATATAGAGGTGGCAGCCTGGCTTTCTCGACAGCCTGTTTCAGCAGGGTGTCGATTTCCTTTTTTTGCCAGACAAAGAACCGGCCTTCCTCGCCCTCGGAGTCGGCATCCTGAGCAGCGTAATAGCCGCCCTCGGTTGACTGCATCTCACGCATGACCCAGTCTGCGGTCTGCTGCGCACAGTGCGAGAAAACCGGCTTGCCGGTGATTGCCCAGGCCTGGGTATAAAGTGCAAGCAGCGGACCATTGTCGTAGAGCATTTTTTCAAAATGCGGGATTATCCATTGATCGTCCGTCGAATAGCGGCAGAAGCCGCCGCCAAGGTGGTCAAAGATGCCGCCTTCGGCCATGCGTTCCAGCGTATGCAGTGCGCAATGCAGAATCCGCCGGTCGCCAGCGGGTTCGCACTGAGACCTGCCGGCCGGCTCGGCAGTTTGGCACCAGTGCCGCAGGGCAAAATCGATAATTGCCGGATGCGGAAATTTCGGGGCGCGGCTGAAACCGCCGTGCACGGGGTCAAACTGCTGTTCAATCTGGCTACGGGCAATATCAATGGGGGTGTTGCTTAATAAAGTATCTGCCGGGCGACTGTTCTCGTAAAAGCGCTGGAAGCTGGTCTGTATGGCCTCCGACTGCTGCTGAATGTCAGCCTTGCGCGTTTGCCAGATATCGCTGATTTGCTGTAGCAGGGTGCGGAAGGCCGGCAGGTTATGACGTGGCTCGGGTGGAAAGTAAGTGCCGGCGTATATCGGCATCTGCGTATCAGGCGTGAGAAACAGGGTAAGCGGCCAGCCGCCGGGGCGTTCGGTAAGCAGGGTGTGCGCGCTCTGATAGATTTTATCCAGATCCGGGCGCTCTTCCTTGTCGACCTTGATATTGATAAACAGCCGGTTCATGATATCGGCGGTATCAGGGTCCTCGAAAGATTCGTGCGCCATGACATGGCACCAGTGACAGGCCGAATAGCCGACCGAGAGCAGGATGGGTCTGTCCAGCTGTTTTGCCAGCGCCAGTGACTGTTCATTCCAGGGCAGCCAGTGTACCGGGTTTTCGGCATGCTGGAGTAGATAGGGGCTGGTCTCATTGCCAAGCTGATTGCCGGTGGGCTCAGTCAGGGTGGACATATAGAGGATACCGTTCTTGAAAAATCATCGTTTGACTATATTACAGCAGATGAGGCGCGTTAATACCTCAAGCCGAACGGGCCTAAACGGTTGATTCAGGGCTGTTTGAGTGCGCGAGTGAAATTTTTTTTAATAAATTTTGCGTGCGGACTATACACAGCAAATGTTTTTATGTATTATGCGCGTCCGCGTTGGGGGAAGCACCTCTTTCGCTCTCAAGTTAACAACCGGGAGCGGAAAAAAACTTAAAAAAAGTTTTTAAAAGTGCTTGCCAGATGGTTGAAATAACTGTTAAACTTTCGCTTCTTTGCTTCGGGGAATTATTCATCGCGAAAGCGGTGTAAAACAACCGAAACAAAACGTTCTTTTACAATTTGGATCAGATAGTTTGTGTGGGTGCTTGCGTTGGCGAGGTCAAAAAACAAGCTGGGAGTCTGACGAGGATTTATCCTCTGAATTCAAACCGGCAAACAGGTTTTTTGCTTCTCAAAGGCAAGTAACCTGTCAAGAAAGTAATTTGAGATATTAAACTGAAGAGTTTGATCATGGCTCAGATTGAACGCTGGCGGTATGCTTAACACATGCAAGTCGAACGGTAACAGCAGGAGCTTGCTCCTGGCTGACGAGTGGCGGACGGGTGAGTAACGCGTGG
>DRLE01000222.1 GCA_011051475.1 Gammaproteobacteria bacterium | reverse complement strand
GTGGCCTGGGCCTATGCCAACGGCATCGACGAGCGCGTCATCGCCTTTTTGCGTTTCCGTCAGGACCTGCTGTTCGAGTTCGACGCCTCGCAGAACCCGGTGGCTTTTCCCTCGCCGCGTTCCTGGGAATTCGCCCACCGCGCCCTGCACAAGTTTGAAGACCATCCCGAGCTGTTCTCCGGCGCGCTGCAGGCCTGTGTCGGCAAGGCCGCCGGCATCGAACTGGCCGCCTTTATCGCCAGCCTCGACCAGATGCCAGACCTGGATGCCATCGTCAATGGCGAGGCCGTGGACACGCCAAAGGAAATCGACCTGCAGTACGCCGTCGCCACCGCTCTGGTCGGTCGCGCCATTCGCGCCAAAGAGACCGCCGAGGCGCAGAAGGTGCATGGCAATATCCTCAACTATGCCAATAACTTCCCGCAGCGCGAAATGGGCGTGATGATGGTCTCCGACATGCACCGGGCGATAGGCGAGGAGATTTTCAGCGTACCGGAGTTTGCCAGCTGGGCGGACAAGATTGCCGACCTTATGCTCTATTGATAAATTTTCCGCAAATGAACGCAAATGAACGCAAATGTTTCATGCTGAAAATGCTTTTAATAGCGTTTATTCGCGTTTATTTGCGGATAAAAAAACAACCATGTGTTTTTGTGAGTTGTAATAATCAAGTATGAGCGATTATCCTGATGTAGAACAGAAACTCGCCACCGCCAGAACCCGCCTGATTCTGGACAAGCCTTTCCTCGGCGCGCTGGTTTTGCGTTTGCCTATGGTGGCGGCGGACGAGAAGTGGTGTGAGACCACTTTCAGCGACGGCAAAACCTTCTACTACAACCCGCACTATATCGACGCGCTCGACCAGGAGCAGACGCAGTTTGCGCTGTCGCACGAGGCCCTGCATTGCGCGCTGTCGCATTTTCATCGTCGCGGCCACCGGGTCAAGCACCGCTGGGACCTGGCCTGCGATTACGCCGTCAACCCCTTACTGATTAAAGACGGTTTGAAACCCACGCCCGATGCCGCGCACCTGATCGAATACGAGGGCATGACCGCCGAGGAGATCTATCCCTGCCTGGAAGACAATGACAATGACGGCGAGCGTGATCTGGAAAACCAGAAGCGCTCGGACGATAGCGACAACGATGATCAGCAGTCAAAACAGGACAATAGCGGCGGCGGTAATAAAAACGAAAGGGAAAACGACGAGCAGAGTGAAGGTCAGGGCGAGCAGGACCAGAATCAGGACGATGCCGGCATGGGTGGTCTGGCGCAGCAGCCCATGGGCATGTCGGCGCAGGAAGAAGATGATCTCAGCCTGCAGTGGGAACAGCGCCTGGCCGGCGCCGCGCAGCAGGCGCTGCAGTCGGGCAAGCTGGAAGGCGAGATGGCGCGCATGGTCGATCACCTGCTGCAGCCGAAACTGCCCTGGCGCATGCTGCTGGCGCGCTATATGACCGCCACCGCGCGTGAAGATTACAGCTATACCCGGCCATCCACCCGCCGCGGCAACCCGGCGGTGTTTCCCAGTATGCGCAGTCACGAAACCAATATCGTCGTGGCAGTGGACACCTCCGGCTCGATCGACCAGGAGGAGATACAGGAGTTTATCTCCGAGATCGACGCCATCAAGAGCCAGGTGCGCGCCAGCGTTACCCTGCTGACCTGTGACTCGCAGCTGAACTACGGCTGCCCCTGGCGTTTCGAGGCCTGGGACGAGTTCAGGTTTGATATTGAAATCCGAGGCGGTGGCGGCACCAACTTCCGCCCGGTATTCGAATGGGTGGATGAGCAGGACCGGGCGCCGGATCTGGTGGTGTACTTTACCGATGCCGAAGGTGTGTTTCCCGATGTCGAGCCCGACTATCCGGTGACCTGGCTGGTGAAGGGCAAGGCCAGGGTGCCGTTCGGGGTTCGGGTGCAGTTGAATTAGGTTCTGGGGTGTTGCCGGGATACTTTTTTAACCACAGAGGACACAGAGGTTCACAGAGGAAAAGCTTTTTTATTATTGGTGCAGCCATCTGTAGTAGCGGATAATTCCGCGAGCAGCATGTGAACTGGAAATTATCGTTCGAATATATTCAGGGTGTCTTCGCGGAATTGTCCGCCCTTACATCTATTTTCACAAAAACAAATAAATCATAATAAAAAAACTCTGTGAACCTCTGTGTCCTCTGTGGTTAAAAATAAACAACAGGTTACCAACAAAAAATGACTTTATCTGCCGAAGACAATCTCCGCCTCAATGTCCTGCTTTCGCAGGAACTGCACGCCGTGCGCATCGATGAATCGAAGATGATCGTCTATGCGCTCACCGCCAAGGGCGAGGCGAAAATCCCGCTCAATCCTGTTGGCAAGGACGAGGCCTATATCAGGGAAATCAAGGCCATGTTCAGTACGCATGTGATGGGCTCGCCCGGCGGTTATCCGGTTTACCTCAAGCGCTGGACGCGTATGGGGCAGGCGCGTGATGAGAGCCTGGCGCAGTTATTGCTGCTCGGTGAGCAGGAGGCCGTGGTGGCGGCGGTGCATGCGCCGGGGCTGACCGATGAGCTGGCCGCGCGCGCCTGGTGGTGCATGCCGACGGCGGAAAACGCGCGGCGCATGCTGGAAAAACCCGCTGTCGCGCAGGGGAAAACCGGCAGGGAACTGGCCGAGTTTCTGCTGGAGTTTCTGCCCTTCGAGGAAGAGCAGCGCGATATGATCGAGTCGGTGCGCCTGGTGCTGCAGCCGGGTCTGATCAGCGAAGAGGAAAAACAGAAACTCTGGGCGAAGACCAAAACCAAGCGCAGCTTCTATGTCGGTTTTCTGCACGCCCTTGCCGATGACCTGCCGGTAGAGGCGGATGCGCATCCCCTGTATGATACTGTCAGCGAGCCGCTGCAGCCATTGATCGAGCAGGCCAATCCCTATGCCACCCTGCTGGAGAAGGTTTTAAGCGCTAAGGGGCAGGCCTTTATCCAGACCTGTGAAAATGCCTTTAAAAAACCGGGTAATCAGGACGTGGTGGTATCGCTGCTGGATGCGGTGGCAAACTATTTCTCGGCCATTACCCCGCAAACATTCACCGAGGATGACATGGCGGCTATCTGCCGCGAAGCGGAAGCTTGCTGTGATAGTGATAATGAAGCGATTACACAGGTATTGACGGCGGTCGGTGACAATGCGGAAACCGTCAGGCCGTATCTGTGTGCCATGACCGCGCTTTCCTGTTTGAGCGTGAAGCTGGTCAACCCCATCTTTGCCCGCACCGATGCCATTGGCACGGTCATGCGCAAGAAGATCAAGCCGGTTACCGACCCGGTATTCGAGCAACTGAAAGTGCTGCGCGGCTGATGCGTTTCGACAGAACCCTGGTGACGTTGAATGTTCAGCTAAAGGCCGAAACCCTGCAGCAGCACCTGCCGTGCTCCGCCAGTATTATCGGCAGGACGCTTGCCACCATTGCCGATGACTATGCGCGTTCCAGTGGCGAGGGTTATTACCCGGCCATTGAGTTTTTCAGGGGCAGGGAAGGCGTCGATCCCGAGCTGATCGAGTCGGCCGAGCAGGTGTCCTGGCTGGCGGCGAAACTGGCGCGCGAGATCATACAGAAACAGCTGCGACCGATCTTTTCCTCGGTCAGTTTTCAGTCGATACAGAACCTGGCCTTTTCCATGCCCAGGGTCAGGCCGAACCAGAAAGATGCGCTTGAAAAACTGGCGCAGCACTATACGCCGGATACGTTAAAGATCGAGCTGGTGCTGACCATCATGCGCCGAGACAGCGAAGCCGAGGATGACCGGGCGGAGCCCTATGCGCGCAAGATGATGTTTCGCTGGCTGGAGTCAGTGTTTGAAACGGTTGAAGTTGCCGGTTCAAGCGTGCTGACTTCCTGAGCCGATGCCGGTTTACAGTAGTGTCTGGTATTCCTCTTCCCTGAACCCAATCAGCAGAATATTGTCCTGTTCCAGTACCGGGCGCTTAATAATGCTGGGGTTTTCCAGCATAATCTGAATGGCCTTTTCTTCGTCGATGCTGTTTTTAACGGATTCGTCCAGCTTGCGCCAGGTGGTGCCGCGTTTATTGAGCAGGGCCTCCCAGCCGGCGGTCTTGACCCAGTGTTTCAGTTTGTCTTCGGGGACGCCGAGTTTCTTGTAATCGTGGAATTCGTATTCAAGGTTATGTTGCTCCAGCCATTTGCGCGCCTTTTTCATGGTGTCGCAGTTAGGGATGCCGTAGATTTTAATCATAGTGTTCATCGTGTTCTTTTTGAACCACAGAGGACACAGAGGTTCACAGAGAAAAGCCTTGTTATTTTGTTTCGCCGCCGAAGGCGCGAAACAAAATAAAATCTCTGTGTCCTCTGTGGTTAATGCTTTTATTTTTAGTCTATATCACGCAGCAGTTCATTAAGCCCAACCTTGCCACGGGTCTTTTCGTCTACCTGCTTGACGATAACCGCGCAGTACAGGCTGTAGCTGCCGTCTTTCGATGGCAGGTTGCCGGATACGACGACCGAGCCGGCGGGAATGCGGCCGTAGGTAACTTCGCCGGTCATGCGGTTGAAGATTTTGGTGCTCTGGCCGATATAGACGCCCATGGAAATCACCGAGCCTTCCTCGACGATAACGCCTTCAACCACTTCCGAGCGCGCGCCGATAAAGCAGTTGTCTTCGATAATGGTGGGCGCGGCCTGCAGGGGTTCGAGTACGCCGCCGATGCCGACACCGCCGGAGAGGTGTACGTTCTTGCCGATCTGCGCGCAGGAGCCGACGGTGGCCCAGGTATCGACCATGGTGCCGGAATCGACATAGGCGCCGATATTTACATAGGAGGGCATCAGCACCACGCTGGGGGCGATATAGGAGCCGAAGCGGGCCGTGGCCGGTGGCACCACGCGCACGCCGGACTCGCGGAAGTCACGGGTATTGTAGTCGGCGAACTTGGAGTTGACCTTGTCGTAGTAGTTGGTGAAACCACCCTTGATAAACTCGTTGTCGTTAATGCGGAAGGACAGCAGCACGGCCTTTTTCAGCCATTCATTGACCACCCACTGGCCATCG
>DRLE01000221.1 GCA_011051475.1 Gammaproteobacteria bacterium | reverse complement strand
TTACGGGCGGAACCAGGCAGTCTAGCAAAACGCCCGCAACATGTCCCTGCACCCACCGCTGAATAATTGGTAGAATCAGGGCCTTCTATATTTCCGGATTCAACAAAACAGGAAACAGCCCAGTGATTATCAAACCCAAAACCCGCGGTTTTATCTGCATAACGACCCACCCCACCGGCTGCGAAGCCAATGTAAAGGAACAGATCGAGCGTGTGAAAGCCGATGGCCCGATTGAGAACGGGCCGAAAAACGTGCTGGTTATCGGCGCTTCCACCGGCTATGGCCTGGCCTCACGCATTACCGCCGCTTTTGGTTCCGGCGCGGCAACCCTGGGCGTGTTTCTGGAAAAACCGGCCACCGAGAAAAAACCCGGCTCCGCCGGCTGGTACAATTCCGCTGCCCTTGAAAAGTTCGCCCATGCGGAAGGCCTGTATGCGAAAAGCATTAACGGCGATGCCTTCTCCAATGAAATGCGCGCCAAAGCCATCGACATTATCAAACAGGACATGGGGCCCATCGACCTGGTGGTTTACTCACTGGCCTCCCCCGTGCGCAAGCTGCCGGACAGCGGCGAGACGGTACGCTCGGTACTGAAACCGATCGGCGAAACCTATCGCGCCAAAGCCATCGACACCAGCAAGGACGTGCTGGTTGACGCCGAGATCGAACCGGCCAGCGAGGAGGAAATAAAGAACACGGTCACCGTCATGGGCGGCGAGGACTGGGAGCTGTGGATGGGCGCGCTGAAAGACGCCGGCGTTCTGGCCGATGGCGTAAAGACCGTTTCCTACAGCTATATCGGCACCGATATTACCTGGCCCATCTACTGGCACGGCGCCCTGGGCAAGGCCAAGGAAGACATGGATCGGGCCGCCGGCGCCCTGCGCGAACTGCTGGCCGATATCAACGGCACGGCCAATGTCGCCGTACTCAAGAGCGTGGTCACCCAGGCCTCGGCGGCGATTCCCGTGATGCCGCTGTATATCGCCATCTGCTTCAGGGTAATGAAGGACCTGGGCATTCACGAAGGCTGTATCGAACAGATCAACCGCATGTTCCGCAGCCGCCTGTACAGCGGTGACATGGCGCTGGATGAACAGCAACGCATACGCATGGATGACTGGGAGCTGCGCGACGATGTCCAGAACGCGGTAAAGGAAATCTGGCCGCAGATTACCGATGACAACCTGTTCGAACTGACCGACTACCAGGGCTACAAGGATGAGTTTCTCAAACTGTTCGGCTTTGGCGTGGCCGGTATCGATTACGATGCCGACGTCAGCCCGCTGGTTGAATTCAGGCCCGAAACCCTCGACGCCTGATGCCCGACAGGACTACCGGCGAAGGCAGGCGTATCGGCATACTCGGCACCGGCCTGATGGGTCATGCCTTTGCCGAGCGTTTTCTCGATAGCGGCTATCCGCTCAGCGTGTACAATCGCAGCCCGGCGAAAACCCGCGACCTGGCAGAGGCCGGCGCGCAGGCCTGCGCCAGTGTAAGCGAACTGCTGCAGCAGTGTGACACGATTATCCTGATGCTGAGCAATGCCGATGCCATCCGGGAACTGCTGCCCCTGAATGACGATAACAGCCTGCAGCACAGAACCCTGCTGCAGATGGCGACCATTTCACCGCAGCAGTCACGTGAACTGGACAAAGCGATAAGCACATGCGGTGGCTGTTACCTGGAAGCGCCGGTGCTCGGCAGCATCCCCGAGGCCAAAGCCGGTACGCTGATTATTATGACCGGTGGTGATAAAGCCCTGTTCGACAGCATGCTGCCCGTACTGCAGGTGCTGGGCAACAACCCGCGTTACTGCGGTGAAACCGGCAGCGCTGCGGCGCTGAAGCTGGCCATGAACCAGCTGATCGCCTCGCTGACCGCCGGCTTTTCCCTGAGCCTGGGTTACGCCCTCAAGAACGGCGTCGATGCCGGGCTGTTTATGGACACCGTGCGCGAGAGCGCGCTGTATGCCAGAACCTATGACAAGAAGCTGGAGAAATACCTGCAACGTGATTTCGGCACCGCCAATTTTTCCACCCGCCATCTGCTCAAGGATATCCGGCTGTTTATCGATGACGCCAGAGCTGCAGGACTGAATACGGACGCCCTGGAAGGCATCGAACGAATAACCGGTCAGGCCGTTGAAAAGGGCATGGACCTTATGGATTATTCATCCATCTATGAGGTTATCTGCCCGAAGAATTCCGGTAAAAACTGACGCATATCATATTTAGTGCCGCATATTGGATTTATACTGAGCTACATGCAGTATAAACTCATCTCACTTTCATAAGGAGAACACTTATGAGAAATATAAGCTGGAACAAATCCTTAAGCGTCGAAGTCGATGAAATCGACGACGATCACCGCAAGCTTATCGACCTGTTCAATATGCTCAGCCAGTCCGTGGCAGCGGGCGACTCCGACGACTTCATTGAAACCCTCCTCGAAGAACTGATCAGTTGCACACAATGCCACTTCAAACACGAAGAGCGCCTGATGCTGCTGTACAAATACAGGGATATGGCCGGCCACAAGGACGAGCACGACGAGCTGATGAACAGCGTAAACGCATTACGCCGGAAATATCATGAGCAGGACAGAAAGCTCAGCGATGAAGACATCGAATACCTGGAAACCTGGCTGACCGAGCATATTCTTGGTCATGACATGAGGCTGGGCTTTTATCTTGAGGAAGTCATGTAATAACAGGCCTGATTCTTCGCGCCTTCTCACCACCAGCCTTAAAGCTGTGGCGCCAGAATTCGCATAAAGTTTTCGGCAATACGACGTGCGCGCGATGCGCCAGGCAGACGGACATCTGCCTTTGCGACAAAGCCCAGCATCCATTTTTCCACCTCTTCGATAACCGTTTCCGAGTACACAAAACTGACGACTTCATAGTTGAGCAGTAACGAGCGGTTATCGATATTCACCGAACCGATCATGGCAGCCCGGCTGTCAATCAGAACCGCCTTGGCATGAAGCATATTGCCCTTGTACAAAACCAGCCTGATATCACTTTCAGCCAGCTCCCGCATATACGAACTGCGGCTGAGATCGGCAAGAAGATGATTGGAAACCTT
>DRLE01000220.1 GCA_011051475.1 Gammaproteobacteria bacterium | reverse complement strand
ACCCCGTCACCGGTCATGCCGGTAATGTGGTTATTGGCCTGCAGCGTTTTGACAATGGCAAACTTGTGCTCGGGAAAGACCTCTGCAAAACCATCGGAGCTGGCTATTTCATCGCCGCGTGCGGCTTCGCCTGAAGCATCCTGGCTTTTAACAGGCAGGGCATCGGCTTTCAGAATATGTGTGCCAAGCCCCAGTTTGGCGGCTATCTGTCTGGCAATGGACAGGTTGTCACCGGTAACCATCTTGACGCTGACGCCATAAGCCTGGGCGCGAGAAATGGTTTCGGCGGAATCCTCGCGTGGTGGGTCGAACATTGACAGGATACCGAGAAATGTCCAGGCGCTGTCGCCGGCCTTTCTTTGCGCAACCCCCAGGGCACGGTAGCCCTGTGTGGCAAAGTTTTCCACCACCTGTTGCGCGCGCTGCAGCGCCTCGCCGCTGAGCCCTGCCATTTCGATAATGACCTGGGGCGCGCCCTTGGTAACGTCAAGACTCTGGCCCGCAGCATCACGCACGGTAGCCTCGGTGCGTTTGTGTACGGGGTCGAAAGGAACAAATTTCACCTGTTTGAACTGCGTAAAACGCGCCCTGTCCTGCAGGCCCTGCAATACCGCCTCGTCGATGGCGTCGCGGTCTTCCTCGCGTGAAGCCAGTGCGGCTGCCAGCAGCACTTCCTGGGCATCGGCGGCATTGAACAGTTCGATATCACCCAGGGTCAGGCGGTTCTGGGTCAGGGTGCCGGTCTTGTCCGAGCACAGCACGTCCATGCTCGCCATTTCCTCAATCGACTCCAGTCGGGTAACGATCGCCTTGCGTTTTGACAGCACCATGGCGCCCACAGCCATGGTCATGGACAGTACCGCAGGCATGGCCACCGGGATGGAGGCCACGGTAAGAATAAGGGCAAACTGCACCAGGTCCAGCCAGGGGGCATGGCGATGCAGCTGCACCAGCACCAGGATGGCAACCAGGCCGAGACTGACATAGATGAGATAGTCACCGATGGTAAGCACAGCCTTCTGAAAATGTGAAACCGTCTGCGCCTGTTCGACCAGCCCGGCCGTTTTGCCAAAGCGGGTGTTCCTGCCGGTGGTTGTTACCTCTGCGATAACCTCGCCCTGTTTGGCGATGGTGCCCGAGAAAGCCTCGTCACCGGTGCGTTTGGTTACCGGCATCGATTCGCCGGTGAGGGCGGACTGGTCAACACTGAGGTAGTCGCCTTCAACCAGCCTGACGTCTGCCGGAATTACATCACCCAGTCGAATGCGGATAATATCGCCGGGTACCAGTTTCTCGGCGCCGATTTCCTGCCAGTTGCCATCACGCAGTACCCGGGCTTTCAGGGCCAGTTGTTTTTTCAGCGCTTCCACCGCATTGTTGGCGGTGAATTCCTGCCAGAAGCCGACACCGGCATTGAAAATAAGCAGAGTCATAATGATGGCAAAATCCGTCCAGTGCTGAACCAGTGCCGACAGCAGCGCCGCGACTTCAATCATCCAGGGAATAGGGCCCCAGAAATAGCCCAGTAGCCGTCTCAGGGTAGAGACCTCATGTGTTTCCAGTGCGTTGGGGCCGTATTGCTGAAGTCGCTGCTCGGCCTCCTCGGTACTCAGACCTGCCGGGTTAGGGTTTTCAGACATAATCGCTACTCCTGAACTGTCTTGATGGTTATTGCATTAAGAAAGCCTGACGGCCTGTGCAGTATATCCTTAAACTGTGGCTTGTTTTTTTAAACCTGGGTTTTAAATCAGTATCACCACAGACGTCGCTCATCCGGTAAAGGAATTGCATACCTGGTATGTGAGTAAACATAAAACGGGCACTGCCCGGATCAGATATCCAGTTGCCGCAGGCCGACTCTTGCCAGCAGATCCGGAAGCTGCGCACTATCAAAAAGTTCGGTGCCCGCTTGCTGCACCGTACCGGCACCGCAGGCAACGCCCTGGCAGAGCGCTTTCTCGGCCGGGCTGTTATGCGCGAAGGCAGCCAGCATACCGGCAACCAGTGAATCGCCGGAACCCACCGTCGAATCAACAGGTACATCGGGGGCAGTTGCCAGGTGCGTATTGTCCGGCCCCGTCAGCAGCGCCCCCTCGGCACCCAGCGAGACACAGACGTATGTCACACCCCGGCGCTGCAGTTTTCGGGCCTGTGTCGCCACATCTTCGATGCTTGCCAGCTCCTGGCCCAGCAGTGTCTCCAGTTCGTGGCGGTTGGGTTTGATCAGAAAAGGGCCTGCTTCAACGGCATGGCGCAATACTTCATCATGGGCATCAACCACGGCACGTCCACCGCCAGCATGGATTTTCTCCACGAGTTCGGCATACAGATGGCTGGACAGTCCTTTCTGCAATGAGCCGGTCAGCACACCGAAGCCAAAGTGACTGCGCTCTGTAAACAGGTCCAGCAATGTCTGTAGCTGCGAGTCAGGAACCGGCGGGCCGATGCCGCTGACTTCATATTGCACTCTCGATTCACGCTCAAGAACGGTACCGTTGATACGGGTCTCGCCGGCAACTTCTTCAACCTGAACCGCATCAAGATGGTGTCCCAGTAAACGATGCAGAAGCTGACCGATTTCACCGGCTATGACACAGTAGTTATGCGCCAGGGTGTCCAGACGCTTGAGTGCGCGCCCGACATTAATACCGTTACCACCGGGGTCATAGCGGGTTGCCAGGGCATGCGCCTTCTGATCTTCGAGGAGACTGGAGACCTCATAGGTCATGTCCAGTGATGGATTCAGCGAGAGGACACTTATGGGGGCAGGGTCCTTGCCTTGCGGATTGGCATTCATTTTACTGGCCAGTTGTTGGTAGAAATTAACAGGTTTTAGCATACCGCTTTAGTGTCTCTTGCGACAGGATTTTTGTTAACGCATTCAATAACGCTCAGCAACAAACTTAATCAGTTAAACGGATGGCAGAAACCTGCTGGTACAGGTGTGGGTTTATCGAGCCATGGTTTCAAAAAAGCAGCTCTTCCAGAGGCTGCTTCTGACTGAAGCCCGGCTTTGGCATAACCACCATGGCGGGGCTTATTGGCGGTATGGTAGTGTTAGGGAACATCTGAATAATGTCATTTTTCCCGGAAAATCTTATGCTCTGTAACTCGACGATCACACAGTGGTAAAAGATCCTTCGACTTCGCTACGCTGCGCTCTGGATGACAAAATCGTTATTAATCTGTGTTAATCCGCTCACGCACTTTACTACGCATAATGT
>DRLE01000219.1 GCA_011051475.1 Gammaproteobacteria bacterium | reverse complement strand
TTCGCCGGTCCAGACCAGGCCGGAGAAAAGCCCTTCGGTGCTGGTATCGAGGCGGTCGCCCCGGCCCCGTTTGACCGAGATGATAAACTGCTGGTGAATCTCGGTCAGCATATTCTGCATGTGCGCCTTGGTCTTCTCGTTTTCCGGCAGGAAGGGGTCGAGCAGGGCCTTGTTTTCACCGGCGGTCAGGGTGCGCCGTTCGATGCCCAGTTTCTTGATGGCTTCGACAAAGCCGAAGTTGTCCATGCGCACGCCGATGGAACCGACAATACTGGCCTTGTCGGCGTAGATCCTGTCGGCAGCCGAAGCAATATAGTAACCCCCCGAGGCGCAGATGTCGGTGACCACGGCATACAGTGGCGTGTCCGGATTTTCCTCGCGCAGGCGCCGGATTTCATCGTAGATATAGCCGGACTGTACCGGTGAACCACCCGGGCTGTTGATGCGCAGGATAACACCGGCGCTGTTTTCATCGTCAAACGCGCTGCGCAGCGCGGTAACGATGCGGTCGGCGCTGGCCTCGGTATCATCGGCTATAACGCCATTGAGCTCGACCAGGGCGGTGTGTTTGCCGCTGGCGCTGACCGGCGAGGTAATATCGCTGTTGCCCAGCATAAAGATTACCGCGCCGATGTAGATAAAGGTGAGCAGTTTGAAAAAGATGCCCCAGCGGCGTGAGCGGCGCTGTTCCTTCAGGCTGGCCTCGGCCAGGCTGGTAATGACTTCCTTTTCCCAGGATGGCTTGTTGTCGTTCATAAGCGGTTTCCGGATAGTGTGTTGTGTAGGGGGTATTTTAAAACAGGGTATTTGTCTTTCTTCAGTGATTATGGCTCAAATAACGGGATAAATCTGTAATATCGTCCAGGCAGGCCAGCGGCTTGAACTGCTGCAGGATGTCGCTGGAGTGTACGCCATGGGTAACACCGATACAGGCGATACCCGCGTTATTGGCCATTTTCATATCATGTTCACTGTCACCAATCATGAGTGTTTTATCCGCAGAAAAGTTCAGTTTCTGCAGGATTTTATGCAGCATTTCCGGATGCGGTTTTGACTGGTGATCGCTGGCGCAGCGGATGTCCGAAAAATAACCGGTCATGTCATGTTCCGTCAGGGACTGCTCCAGACCGCGCCGGCTCTTGCCGGTGGAAACCGCCAGTTGGTAACCCTCTGCACGCAGCTCTTCCAGCAGTTCGCGGACACCTGCAAACAACGGTGCGGGTACGGTATTTTCAAAAAGATAGTGCTGGCGATAGGCCTCGGCAATTTTTTCGATGAGGACAGGGTCTGCTGACTGATCCGCAGCATTGCCGGCTTCTGCAAGTTCGGGATGCAGTCTGGCAATGGCCTCTCTCAGGCCGAGGCCGATCACGTCACGCGCCTGCTGTTCGCTGACATCGATGCCGACCGCTTCACGGCTGGCATATTGCAGGCTGCTGACAATGCGATCAATGGAATCGACCAGGGTGCCGTCCCAGTCGAATACAAGCAGGGGAAACTGTTTCATCAGGTCTTCAGGTTATCCAGAAAAGCCGTGAGCTCGTCACTCAATGGCGCTTCGATGCTAATGGGGGTGTCCAGGGGCAAATACAAGCTTTGTGCATGCAAAAACAGACGTTTCAGGCCGGCTTCGCGAAACTGCCGGTTAGCCACCTTGTCGCCATACTTGCTGTCACCGGCCAGGGGATGGCCGCAGGACAGGGCATGCACGCGTATCTGGTGGGTGCGACCGGTTTCAATGCGTATTTGCATCAGGCTGCAGTCGAGATCATTATGCTCAAAAACTTCTAGCGGGTGAAAATGGCTGATGGCGCGATCGCCGTTTTTATCGACCTCCACCATGTGCTCCCCGCCGCGTTTGATCTTGCTCAGCGGGGCATCGACTGTCCTGTCGCCGCCGCGCCAGCGGCCCGCCACCAGGGCCAGGTAGGTCTTTTCGATATGAATGCTTTTCTCCTGGCGCAGCAGGGCGTGCAGTTCGGCAAGGCTGTCGCGGTTTTTTGCCAGCAGCAGACAGCCGCTGGTATCGCGGTCAAGGCGGTGAACCAGTTCCAGGGTTTCCTGTGGACGTATCTGGCGCAGGGCTTCGATGACGCCAAAGCGCAGGCCACTGCCCTTGTGCACGGCAATGCCCGATGGCTTGTTAAGCGCCAGCAGGTTTTCGTCCTCATAAATAATACTGTTTTCCAGGCGTTGCAGCAGGCCCGGCGGAATATCCGCGTCTGCGTCGTCGTTTACGCGTACCGGCGGGATACGCAGCCGGTCGCCGGCCTGCAGCTTGTAATGGGCTTTTTTGCGGCCACTGTTGACCCGCACCTGGCCGCTGCGCAACAGGCGGTAAATATGGCTGCGTGGTATGCCCTTCAGATGTTTGACCAGAAAATTGTCGATACGCTGACCGGCCTGCTGTTCACTGATAATCAGCTCTCTGGCATTTTGCCGTACGGGCCGGCTCGGGCTTGTTGTATCGCTGTGTGTTGACATGGAGGGAACCGAAAGTCACTGATCAGGTCTTATGAATCAGGCTTTCATTAATGGCTTCAATAAATAAATTTGACCAAAGTGTTACATTTTGACAGACTAAAGCTTGATTGTACCAGCATAAGCTGTTGCATTTTCTAGGAATTTTGCCGTTAAGCGGCAGGGATTAAAGGATTGCCCTCCTGATGAAAGGTCATCAGGCCAGCGAAATTGCCGGGTTTTAACCGAAAAAGCACGCAGATCAGCGCATTTCACCTATTATTTTTCAAGTGATGTGATGAGAAAAAACTGCCTGCCAGGTCAGCCGACCCAGGTGAACTGATTTACCGGTATCTGCTTTTTCAGCAGCCTAGCTGCCATCGGCGGATACCACAATACCGATTATTTTAATGATTTTCCCGATTTTTAACATTGATAACACTGTTACGCTGCCAGAAGCCACCGGTTTCGGCACGGCGTTGCCCTCATGGTTTTTATTACCGGGGCTGCTGCTTGCCTTCTGTGCATTGCAGTACACTGCGCGCGCCCTCAAAGGCGCCAGAGCAAACCCTGTTGCCAGTGCTATAAATGCGGGACCACAAACAGGTTTTACTGCAAATGAAGAGAATTCTAATCAATGCAGTCCAGAAGGAAGAAGTACGTGTTGCCATGGTCGACGGCCAGCAACTCTACGATCTGGACGTCGAAGTACCCCACAAAGAACAGAAAAAATCCAACGTCTACAAGGGTAAGATTACCCGCGTCGAGCCCAGTCTCGAGGCATGTTTTGTCGACTACGGCGCCGAGCGCCACGGCTTTCTGCCGTTCAAGGAAATTTCCCGTCAGTACTTTACCGAGGAGGCCCAGCAACAGTCCGGCCGCCCGGATATCCGTACCGCCATCAAGGAAGGCCAGGAAGTTATCGTCCAGGTCGAAAAAGAGGAGCGCGGCAACAAGGGCGCGGCCCTGACCACCTTTATCAGCCTCGCCGGGCGTTACCTGGTGCTGATGCCGAACAACCCGCGCGCCGGTGGCGTATCCCGACGCATCGAGGGGGAAGACCGCAATCTTATCCGCGAGGCACTGAGCAAGCTGGAAGTACCCAATGGCATGGGCCTGATCGTACGCACCGCCGGTGTCGGTCGCAGCACCGAAGAACTGCAGTGGGATCTCGATTACCTGCTGCAGCTGTGGTCGGCTTTTGAAAAGGCCGCTGCCGAGCGCCCCGCACCGTTCCTGATTTACCAGGAAAGCGATGTTACCACCCGCGCCCTGCGAGATTACTTCCGCAGCGACATTGCCGAAGTGCTGATCGATGATAAAGAGGTCTATGATGCCGCCATGGAATTCGTTGAGCAGGTCATGCCCAACAGCGTCAACAAGATCAAGTACTACGATGATACCGTGCCGCTGTTCAACCGTTTCCAGGTGGAAAACCAGATCGAGTCGGCCTACCGCCGTGAGGTGACCCTGCCGTCGGGCGGGGCCATTGTTATCGACCACACAGAAGCACTGATCTCTATCGACATCAACTCGGCGCGCGCCACCAAGGGCGGCGATATCGAGGAAACCGCGACCAATACCAATCTTGAAGCGGCCGATGAAATCGCCCGCCAGCTGCGCCTGCGCGATCTCGGCGGCCTGGTGGTGATCGACTTTATCGACATGATGAACAATCGCAACCAGCGTGCCGTGGAAAACCGCCTGAACGAAGCCGTACAGGCCGACCGTGCGCGCGTGCAGATCGGGCGTATTTCCCGCTTCGGCCTGCTGGAGATGTCACGCCAGCGCCTGAAGCCTTCGCTGGGCGAATCCACGCAGATCGTCTGCCCACGCTGTAACGGCCAGGGTACCATCCGTACGGTCGAGTCACTGTCGCTGTCACTGGTGCGCATTATGGAAGAGGAAGCACTGAAGGGCGGCACCGCCCGTGTTGATATCCAGGTGCCCATCGATGTGGCCACCTATATGCTCAATGAAAAGCGCCAGGCAATTATGGACGTGGAGAAGCAGACCGGTGTGCATGTGCTGATCGTGGCCAATCCGACGCTGGAAACCCCGCAGTACCGGGTTGAGCGTGTGCGCAAGAGCGAGCACGACGAAAACGATGAAACCGCCAGCTACCAGCGTGCGGAGAAAGATTCTCAGTACGATGTGGAAGTGACACGCGAAAAGCCCATCGTTCCGGAGAAAGCCGCCGTATCCAGCATAAGCCCGGGAACCCGGCCGACGCCCAAACCGAAGCCGGCTGTCGTCGAGGAAGAAAAACCGAAACCGGCCGGTCTGCTGGGCAAGCTGGTATCCATCTTTGCCGGCGACAGGGAAGAAGAAAAAGTCGAGGAAACCAAAAAAGCGCCGGCTCGCAGCCGGGGTGGTCGTGGGCGCAATGCACGTGGTGGCCAAAGTGGCGGCCAGGGCAATGGTGGCCAGGGCCGCAGCCGTGGTGGCCAGGGTCGCCGTGGACGTGGCCGTGGTCGCAAGCAGGAGGGTTCGCAGGAATCCAGAGGCGGCGGTAATCGTCAGCAGCAAAACAGGCCGGCGGCAGAGAAAAAGGCCGATGCCAAATCTTCCGGCCAGTCCGGTTCCGGTCGCAGCCGTCGCCGTCGTGGCGGTCGTGGCAGAAAGTCTGACAACACCGGCAGTGACAACGCCGCTGATAAACGCAATGCCGAGTCCGGCGGTCAGGAAAAAGGCCAGAACCAGGGCCAGAGTCCGAATCAGGGCGGCAGTTCACGTAAAGCACCTGCTGACAAACCGGTAGCGGAAAAGACAGGCGCAGCGAATGCAACGCCAGAGAAGTCTGCGGCAGCAAAACCCGTAAACGAAAAGCCGGCAGCCGCTGCCTCACGGCAATCAGGCCAGGACAAACCGGGCCAGGACAAGCCTGCGCAGGAAAAACCCGCCCAGGCTAAACCGGAAGCAAAACCTGCGGCAAAACCGGCAGCCGAGAAACCGCCACAGGCAAAGCCTGAGCCGGCAGCTTCGGGCCAGAGCAAGCCAGCGGCACAGGAAAAGCCGGCAACTGAAAAACAGCCGGCATCGAATGAAAACCGTCCGGTGAATACGTCTGCGGAATAGGTAAAAAGCGTTTGCACCACAGAGGGCACGGAGGTCACAGAGGGAAGTGTTATTGCTCCGCGCCGCAGGCGCGGAGCAATATAAAACTCTGTGACCTCTGTGTCTCTGTGGTTAACGGCTTTTAATGATTTTTCCGGATATGTTCCAGCAGCCCGGCTGAAGCCTGCTCGACCAGGTCGAGCACTATCTCGAATCCACGACCCTGGCCATAGTAGGGGTCCGGGACTTCGTTCTGCGGTATATCGGCAAAATTCAGAAACAGATGCACGCGCTCTTCATAACCTTCCGGGCAAATGGCCAGCAGGTCGTCGCGGTTGCTTTCATCCATGGCAATCACATAATCAAACTCGATAAAGTCATCTTCTCGCACGCGTCGGGCGCGCTGACAGCTTAAATCGATATCGCGCTTGATGGCGGCCTGCTGCGCGCGCGGGTCCGGCGGGTTGCCGACATGGTAGGCATGGGTACCGGCCGAATCGATAGTAATCTGATCACTCAGTCCGGCCTGTTCCACCATATGGCGAAAAACACCCTCCGCCGTGGGTGAGCGGCAGATATTGCCCATGCATACAAATAAAACCTTGACCATAATTGTTTCCGTAGAAATATCAAAAGAGGCGTAGTTTACATTTTTCCGTAAAGTAAAAAAATCTAAAAGCGGGTTTCACCACAGAGGACACGGAGGTCACAGAGGAAAATATTTTGTGGCTGTTATTGCGAGCCTTGGCAAAGCAATCTCGCACAGCAACTGACATACCTGGATTGTTTCGCCAAGGCTCGCAATGACAGTAAAACAAAATACAAAAAAGTATGCCTCTGTGACCTCCGTGTCCTCTGTGGTGATATAGTTTGTTTTCATTAACGTTTGATTAGCACTCAGCCACCTAATCCGTTAATATTCCGCATCTTTTTTGATATTGCCCCTGAATAACCCGGAACAGCCCGATCCCATGTTAAAAATCCACAACAGCCAGACCCGTAAAAAGGAAGTTTTCAAGCCGATTGAAGAGGGCAGGGTGAAAATGTATGTCTGCGGTATGACGGTGTATGACCTGTGTCATCTTGGTCATGCACGGGTGCTGGTGGTTTTTGATGCGGTCACGCGCTATCTGCGTTACCGGGGCTATGATGTCACCTATGTACGCAATATCACTGATATCGATGACAAGATCATCCAGCGCGCCAATGAAAACGACGAGGACTATCACGACCTGACCGCGCGTTTTATCCAGGCCATGCATGAGGACGCGGCCGAGCTGGGCGTGTTGCCACCGGATGAAGAGCCGCGTGCCACCACCTCCATGGATCAGATCATTGATATGATCCAGGTGCTGATTGACAAGGGCTATGCCTATACAAAGGGTGAGGGCGGTGATGTGTATTACGACGTCAGTGCATTTGAAGGTTACGGCAAGCTCTCGGGCAAAAAACTGGAAGATCTGCGCGCCGGTGAGCGCGTTGCTGTGGATGAGGACAAGGACGATCCGCTGGATTTCGTGCTGTGGAAGGCGGCCAAGCCGGGCGAGCCTTTCTGGGAGTCACCCTGGGGCAAGGGCCGCCCCGGTTGGCACATCGAATGCTCGGCCATGTCCACCTGCTGCCTGGGCAACCATTTTGATATTCACGGCGGTGGCCAGGACCTGCAGTTTCCGCACCACGAAAATGAAATCGCCCAGTCCGAGGCGGCCACCGGCGAGACCTTCGTCAATCTGTGGATGCATAACGGTTTTGTGCGCATCAATGACGAGAAAATGTCCAAATCACTGGGCAATTTCTTCACCGTGCGCGAGATCCTCAAGCTCTACAAGGGCGAGGAAATCCGCTATTTCGTGCTGGCCAGTCACTACCGCAGCCCGCTGAACTATTCCGACAAGCTGCTCGACAGCGCCCGCGCCGCATTATCACGTCTGTACAATGCCCTGCGCGATCTCGACATTCCGGAAACGGTGGACGAGACCGACCCGGCTTTCGAGACATTCCGCGCGGCCATGGATGATGACTTCAATACCCCCGAGGCCATTGCCGTGCTCTTCGACCTTGCCAACCAGGTCAACCGTCTGCGCGATAGTGATGCTAAGGCCGCGGCTGAAAAAGCCGCGGTCCTGAAAAAACTCGCCAATGTTCTCGGTCTGCTCGAAGCCGACCCCGAAGCCTTCCTGCAAAGCGGCGCCGGCGATGCCGCGGATACAGCCGGGGATGCGGCCAAAATAGAGGCCCTGATCGAGGCCCGCAAAACCGCCCGCGAAGAGAAAAACTGGGCCGAGGCCGACCGTATCCGCGATGAGCTGGACGAAATGGGGGTGGTGCTTGAGGATAAAGACGGAAAAACCATCTGGCGGCGAGCATAGCGCTGGCGCGCAATGCGCGCAGTGAATAGTGAACAGTGAATAGTTAAAAACAAGAAAAACTTCGTTTTTTCAGTGGCTTGCGAAGCAAGCACCACTATTCACTGTTCACTATTCACTATTCACTGCTTTTCCCGTATAATCCGCGCCCTACAATCTGATTTACATCCCTTGCTCCACCACGAAAAGCTGCCTGCGGCGTCGATGGGGGGCTTTAACCGAGAGGAAACTATGCGTCACTACGAAATCGTGTTTCTGGTGCCCCCTGACCAGAGCGAACAGGTACCTGCCATGATCGAGCGCTACAAAGCGCTGGTCGAAAACAGCGGTGGTACTGTTCACCGTCTTGAAGACTGGGGCCGTCGCCAGCTGGCTTATCCGATCAACAAAATTCACAAGGCTCACTACGTTCTGATGAACGTTGAGTGCAATGCCGATATCCGCGATGAAATCGAAACGGCTTTCCGTTACAACGATGCGGTTATTCG
>DRLE01000218.1 GCA_011051475.1 Gammaproteobacteria bacterium | reverse complement strand
GCGATATTCTGATTGATTTAAATTAATCAGGTAATCAATCGGCAATAAAAAAGGAGGAGCATAGTGCAGTCCTATCAACATATTCTGCTGGCAACCGATTTTACGGAATTTTCCGGACGTGCGGCACAGCGTGTTCGCCAGCTTGCTGCTGACTCCGGCACAAAGGTAACCCTGTTTCATGTTATTGAAGAGCCTGTGCCCTATATGGGTGATGACCTCGAGCCCCTGCTGATCGATCCCCAGCTGGATGATGAACTCAAGGTGCTGGCGGAGAAAATGATGGCAGACTTTTCCAGGAACAACGGTTTCGAGAATGCGCGCATTGAAATCGACTGGGGCAGTCCCAAGCTGGTACTGACAGACTGGGCCAGGGAGAATGACGTTGACCTGATCGTGGTCGGCAGTCATGGACGTCATGGCCTGGCGCGATTGCTCGGCTCGGTAAGTACCGGCGTAATGCATCATGCGCACTGTGATGTGCTGGTAGTGAAATAGCCCCCTGACCGGGCCGGTGATATGAATGAACCGGAATTATCGGGATGGCGGTTGCAGCTGATTTTTTAGCGGAAATTGCCGCCGGCATTACCGGCTTTATTGCCACACACCAGGCGCTGGCCGTTCCCGCGCTGGTGCTGCTTATGATGGCCGAGGCCCTGCCGCTGATCGGCTTCCTGGTTCCCGGCGCCTTTATACTGCCGCTGATCGGCATGCTGTCCGGTTCGGGTAACTTCTCCTTTATCAACCTTTACCTTATTGCCGTGCTCGGCTCCCTGAGTGGTGATTTTCTGGGCTACTGGTTTGGCCGAAAAGGCGGTCACGAATGGCAGCCCGCGCTACTGCAAAGCCGCCACCGTCATGTGCTCAGGCTGGCGCACGACATGGTCAGCCGGCACGGCGGAATGGCCGTATTCCTGGGACGTTTTGTCTGGCTGATACATCCGGCCATTCCTATGGCAGCCGGTCTGCTGGGTGTCAGGTTAAGAACCTTCGTGCTGTTCGATACACTGGCTGTCTGCCTCTGGGTGTTTCTCTATCTGGGGGCAGGGCATGTGATAACCGGCCGTGTGCTTTCTGCACTGCACAGTGACCGTGGTGAAGAAATCATTCTGCTTGCCCTGGTTGTAGCGCTGGCTGTTGCCGTGCTGTATGCAGTGCACCGTCGAATCGGTCGCCTCACATAAGCCATCTTTCACAGGCCGGTTATAAGGGCCAGCTACAGCTTGTCACTGATCTCATCCAGCGCCTTTTGTATGGCCTGAACGATGAGGCGATCGCCGGTCTTCTCATCACTGTCAGGAATATCCCATTCCATGGCGCGACGGTACTTGTCGATCAGTGACTCAACATCCCTGACCAGTTCTTTGTGATAGCGCTGTAACTCGATTTCCTGCATGCTTGACATAAATTTTCTCTTAATAGGTTGTGTGAAGGGTGTGTTTCCGGGCCGGTCAAAGTTTTTGTATGGCTTCAGCCAGCAGGGGCGACAGGGGAATAATATTGCTGTCATGCTCGACACTGTCGGTGCTCCAGATATGACCGGCGCCTGCCTGCAGCAGTTCCTGTTTTGCGTGGTTGACAAACAGGGCGTGAGTGACCAGCACGTCGACGGATTTTGCTTTTCGGGCAATGCATTGCTCGGTGGCCACGGTAAGGGTGCGACCACTGCTGGCGACATCGTCCACCAGTACAATATTGCGCCCTGCCATATCGATATCGGGCAGCGTAATCTGCACCTGGCGGTCGCCTGAGCGAATCTTGTCACAGACACCGAACTGCCACTGGTTGGGTTGCGCCACTTCGCTGACCCATTGCTCCGATTCGCGGTCAGGCCCGAGTATTAACGGGTTGTCGAAACGTCCCGCGAGAAATTCTGCCATCAATGCGGTTGCCGACAGGGTAACGGCCTGTCTGGCAGGTACCGCCTGGCTCAGGTGGTGAACACGATGCAGGTGCGGGTCGACGGTAATGACATTGTCGAACAGTTCTGCGAGGAAGCTGCCGATAATCGGCTGGCTGACGACTTCGCCGGGATGAAAGGCCTTGTCCTGTCGCATATAGCACAGGTAGGGCGCGACCAGGGTCAGTTCTGTTGCACCCTGCCTGCGTGCGCTGGACGCTGCAAGCAATAACTCGATGAGTTTTTCATTGGGCCGGTCAAGGCTGTAACAGAAGATAATGTTTTGCGGCAGCTCGGCCGGCAGTGTCAGCCTGTACTCGCCGTCGGGAAAGCGGTGGCGCTGCACCAGGGTAAAAGGCAGCCTGAGTGCGTCGGCCAGCCTTTCACCCTGTGTTTTATAGTCTTCAAATCCGAGTACAATCATATTCTTTATCTGCCGGTTGCGAATTTTTTCAGTTATTGAATACACAGGGTAATAAATTTTACAAATGCCGCAGGCGCATTAAAAAGCTTTTCTCTGGGTACTCTGTGTTTAAAAAAAGAATGTTTTTAAAATTCAACAAAAACTTTCGGTATTTCATCTTCACTGCCGATCCGGTAGCCGTTGTCGCGCTCGCTCAGCTGCACGGCGAAATCGAAATCCGAGGGGTATTCCGCATAGATACGGTACAGTGGTTCACCTTTTTTGACCGGGTCCCCCAGTTTTTTGTACAGGTCGACACCGGCGCCCTTGGCCATGGGGGCGCCGGCAAAGCGGGCGATATGCGCCATGGTCAGATTATTGATGTCGGTGACAACGCCATTGGCTGGTGAACAGACGTCGCGGGTCAGTTTTCCGGGTTTGAATTTTATCGTCTGTGCGCCCTGTGCCTTGATAATGCCCAGCATCTTGTCCAGCGCGCGGCCGGAGTCAAGAATATCACGGGCGATGGCATAACCATCACCGCCGCGTACATCCGGGTCGAACTCGAGTACCCGCCCGGCAAGGCGCAGGGCTTTCTGGCGCAGGTCGACGGGTGCTTCGGTGACATTCTGCAGCACCTGCATGACGTCGCGTGTTTCCAGAACCGGGCCGATGCCGAAACCAATCGGCTGGCGGCCATCGGTAATAACCACTTCCAGCTGTATGCCCAGGCGGTCGCCGACAAACTCGAACAGCTTGCGCAGGCGCTGTGCCTGGCGCATCTGGCGAACCTTTGCCGTTGGCCCGACAGGAATATCGATCAACAGATGGGTGGATCCCGCGGAAAGTTTTTTCGACAGAATGGAGGCGACCATCTGGCCGATTGAATCAATGCCCAGCGGGCGCTCCACGGCAATCATAATATCATCGGCCGGCGAAAGGTTGGCGGTGCCGCCCCAGGCCAGGCAGGCGCGGAGCTTGCGCACGATGTCGTGCAGCTTGCTGATATCCAGTTCCACGTTGGCCAGTACCTCCATGGTATCGGCAGTGCCGGCCGGCGAGGTAATGGCGCGGCTGGAGGTTTTCGGAATCAGCATGCCGTGTGCGGCCACAATAGGTACCACCAGCATGGAAGTGCGGTTGCCGGGAATGCCGCCGATGCAGTGCTTGTCGGCCACCAGGGGTTCGTCCCAGTCAAGCCGCTCGCCGGCTTCGAGCATGGCCTCGGTCAGGTAAAGCACCTCGTCGCGATCCATATCGGTTTGTCCCGAAGCGACCAGGAAAGCGGAGATTTCGGTTTTGGAATAGCGCTTTTCGGTAATGTCATTAATGATCTGGCGATAGTCGTCCTGATCAAGGCGTTCGCCGGCAATTTTGCGGCGTACCGCGTTCATGGAGTCGGGCGGCTCGGCATGGTCAATATTGACCATGGTGCCTTCCTTCAGGCCCAGCTTCGCAAAGGCTTCTTCCGACAGGCCAAGTTCACCGGGGGCGACAATGTTTTCATCATCGACCACGTTCAGGACCGCCAGAATGTGGCGGCTGTTCTCACAGATCTTCAGCTTGGATAGGGCCTGGAAACCTTCCGCACGGTAGACTTCACATTCGCGGTGCAGGTAGGTGACATTTTCATGGTAGGTATCTATAGCCAGACGACGCAAGCTGAGCTTTGCCTTGTTTTTTTCTGCTTTGGTTTTCTTTTGCATGAGGTTTCAGGTATCTCTGGTTGATGCCGGTGCGCCCTGGTGTCGCTTCTGAAAGGAGCCGGCTTGTTCGCGCGGAGCGTTTAATGGCCTGTAAACGGTCTGTGGCACAGGCCTGATATCAATCACGGGCTTAACATAACACAGTGTGGATAAAATGGTATGGCCTGTCACTGGCAGTACTGGCGGGATGATCCGGCTGCGACACTATGCCGCATTGAACGTATAAAAGACCGGCGATATATTAGTAATGTCCTCACGATGAATGCAATAGCGAGATTCATAGGATGTGCAACTTCAGCCCCGCGCCCAGCGGGGCTTTTTTATTCCGGGCAGTTGTTTCGCCCATAATGGCACTCCTGTTTTTTGTGCGGCCTGTTTTCAGCCAAAGCTGATAGAAATGCCCAGCAGCAAGGGCACCAGTATGGTGACGGCCACATTGGCACCGAGGTACTGTGGATGCTGGCCAATCGTTTCTCCGTATTTGACCGCGCCGGAGAGGGCAAAAAATGCCAGCGGCATTGGCAGCAGGGCGATAAGGCTGAGCATGGGCAGATAACCCAGCAGGACGTAACCGATAATGATTGCTGCGGTTGCCAAAGCAAACAGGCCATAGACCATATTGCTTCGTTTGATACCGTAGGCAATCGGAAAATGCCGGCGACCGACACTGGCGTCAGCCCTGATATCGGGATACTGGTTAAGCAGCAGCAGATTATTGACAAGCAGAAAGGGAACGGCGGCGACAAGCCAGGAAAGGGTTGTGTATTCTCCCTGCAGGACAAACTGCGTGCCTGCCACCATAAGAAAGCCAAAACCGATGCCGGGAGCAACCAGACATAGCAGCGGGTGTTTGTTGATCCAGTCGGTGTAGGTGATAATCAGCGCCATGCCGGCGATGCCCAGAGGGATAATACCTGTGCCCTGTTTCCAGATAAAGAAGCTGCCGATCATCAGGGTGGCAATCATCGACAGGGTGCCGATGGCCAGCACCGTGCCGGCCATTTCCGGATTATTCGGCAATGCGCCGCTGCCACCGCTGAACGGGGTTTTTACCGTGGCCAGATCCAGTCCGCTTCTGAAATCGAGGTATTCATTGAGCGTGTTGACGCTGATATGGGCGAGCAGGGCGCCCGCCAGTGCCAGCAGGAGCAGGCTGGCGCTGATATCGGCGTTGCTGGCCATGACTATGCTTGCGCCCAGAAATACACAAACCGGGGTCAGGATCAGAAAAGGGGCTCGTATTGACTGTAGTGCTGCCTGATGATTTTTCATCGAATTAGGGTTTCCTGTTTGTTCACTGCCTGCCGGCAGGTATTCGAATGCGTCTTAGATGACCGTCACCAGCTGTTTTACGACTCATCGTACCTGCAAACAGTTGCATGATAAAGGCATAAAAAAACATAAACTTGATTTAGGTCAAACCTTTGACTGCGTCTAAGCGTTATTGTACAGTTCCTGCGGTTAATCGCTATGGTTGACTGCAAAAATAATACGAGTTTTTTGCACATCTACAACATCTACATCGGAGGATGTTATGAATTCCTTTACCAAACGTGCTCTTACAGTGAGTACCGGAATCCTGCTGGGTCTGTCAGTGTCGACAGCCGCATGGTCCGCCAAGTCACTCGAGCAAGTCATGAAAGATCGCGGTCTGACACAGAAAGATATTCTGGCTGCCGCGAAAACCTATACACCTACGGGTGGTCGTGATGAATACCTGGCCTTCGCTTCGGGCGGCCAAAGCGGTCATATTATCGTTTACGGCATTCCTTCGATGCGTATCCTCAAGTACATCGGCGTGTTTACCCCGGAGCCATGGCAGGGCTACGGTTTTGATGATGAATCAAAAGCCGTTCTGGCCATGGACAATCCGGATACCAAGATTAAATTCGGTGACGTACATCATCCCGCGATTTCAGAAACCAAGGGTGAGTACGATGGCCGTTATCTGTTTACCAATGACAAGGCCAATCCACGTATTGCGGTTATTGACCTGAAAGATTTTGAAACCAAGCAGATTGTTGCCAACCCTTTCTTTAAATCCCAGCATGGTGGCGCCTTTGTTACCCCCAATACCGAATATGTTATGTCAGCAGCGCAGTACGCCGCACCGCTGGATGACGGTTATGTGCCGCTGGATGAGTTTAATGAAAAGTACCGTGGCGGTCTGACCTACTGGAAGTTCGATAACAAGGAAGGTCGTATCGACAAGTCGAAGTCATTTACCATTGAAATGCCTCCTTACAGCCAGGACCTGTCCGATGCCGGTAAAGGCGCCAGTTATGGTTGGGGCTTTACCAACTCGTTCTGCTCAGAACGTTATGTCGGCGGTAAGGATCGTCCTCCATTCGAAGCAGGTTGTTCTGCAAAAGATACCGACTTCCTGCAGGTGACCAACTGGAAAAAAGCGGCCGAGCTGGTAGCAGCCGGCAAGGTCAAGAAAGTTAACGGTGCCTACCTGATTCCGATCAAGCAGGCTGTCAAGGAAGGTCTGCTGTATCTGATTCCGGAACCGAAGAGCCCGCATGGCGTGGATGTAAACCCGAAAGGCGAATACATCATTATCTCGGGTAAACTGGACAGCCATACCTGGGTGTACAGCTGGAAGAAAATCCAGAACGCGATCAAGAACAAGAAGTTTGAAAGCAAGGATCCGTATGGCATCCCTATTCTTTCCATGAAAGATACCCTGCATACCCAGGTTCAGGTGGGTCTGGGTCCCCTGCATACACAGTATGACGCCAAAGACTGTGTGGCCTACACCTCGATTTACGTAGACTCCATGGTAACCAAGTGGGACTACTGTAAGGGCAAGGTGCTGGATCAGATTCATATCCATTACAATATCGGCCATCTGATGACAATGGAAGGTGATTCCGTTACACCTGACGGCAAGTATCTGGTAGCCCTTAACAAGCTGGCTATCGACCGCTTCAACCCGGTTGGCCCTCTGCATCCGCAGAATCACCAGCTGATCGATATCAGCGGTGACAAGATGGAGCTGCTGTACGATATGCCGATTCCACTGGGCGAACCGCATTACGCTGTTGCCATCAAGGCCGACAAGCTGAAGCCGGAAGTGCGCTACAAATCCGGCTGGGACAGCCGCAAAGACAAGCGTTCACCCTGGAAGACCCGTGCCGGTCGTGAAAAAGTGGTACGCAACGGCAACAGGGTTGATGTATACGGAACCGTTATCCGCTCTCATATCACCCCCGAGATAATCGAGGTTGAAGAAGGCGATGAAGTTTCACTGCACTTTACCAACCTGGAACGCGCGGAAGACGAGACCCATGGTTTCGCCGTCTACGACCAGAACGTACAGCTGTCTATCGAGCCGGGCAAGACCGTATCGGCCACCTTCAAGGCTGACAAGGCCGGTGTCTATCCTTACTACTGCACCGAGTTCTGCTCTGCACTGCATCTGGAAATGCAGGGCTACCTGCTGGTTAAACCGAAAGGTTACAAGGCCAAGGCAGGCAAGGGCGAAGTCGGTCACAAGTACACCAAGGCCGACTACGAAAAACAGGTCAAGACCAATCGTGATACACAGGCGGTTATCGACTCTGTTGTCAGCTTTATTACCAGTCACAACTACAAGGACTTCCCGCCTGTAGTCGCACTGGTAGAAGATGCTACCGACCAGCTCGGCTTTGCCGAAGAAGCCAGGAAGAAAGCCGAAGCCTACGCCGCCAAGGGCGACTGGCAGAACGCGACTCTCTGGGCCGGTCAGCACTGGCAGTATCAGGTGAAGACCGCTGACATGGGACTGCGCGCCAAGACTTATCTTGAAGAGCATGGAGCCAAGAAGATAAAGTAAAGCGGTAGTTACCATAACTAGCCTCAAACAGAGGGAGCATTTGCTCCCTCTGTTTCGTTAGTGAAACCTATTTCCTTACAAAACAAGGTGAAATTATGAAGTTATCGAAAACACTGGTTATTATTCCCGCTGCACTTATGGCGATTTCCATGAGCGCTGCTGTTCAGGCCGATGGTGCTGCACTGTACAAGTCCAAGACCTGCTGGTCCTGCCATGGAAAAGATGCAAAATCACCCATGCTGCCGGTCTATCCGAAACTGGCCGGGCAAAATGCCGATTATCTGTTCAACCAGATGAAGGACATCAAGTCCGGCGCGCGTTCAAATGGCCAGGCGGCCGCTATGAAGGGCGTTATGGGTATGGTGAATGAGGCCGAAATGCGTGAAATTGCGGACTGGCTTGCAACGCAGAAATGATCCGGCTTCAGGCCACAGAAGTGATGTGAATGGTTGATTAGGGTCAAGTATATTCGCATTTGCTTATATTACAATCTGGACTGTTAAATAATACAAACAGTCAAACAGCCGGCATCAGCTATTGATGTCGATTATTAATTACCCTGGGCTCGTCTTGCGAGTTCAGGGACCAAACAAAGAGCATGATTATGAATCTCAAAAGACTATATCAGACAGGTTTGCTGGCATTAGGCCTGATCACTGCGTCCACAGCGTTTGCTGCGGATATTGTCGAGTGGAACAAGGCCGGAGGCGAGGAAGAAGAAGCGCTGAAACTGAAACCGGATCTTGAAAACGGCATGGAGGTTTTTGAAGTCTGTTCAGCCTGCCATTTGACAGAAGGCTGGGGTGTGGAAAACGGCACCTTTCCGCAGATTGCAGGCCAGCATCGTGAGGTGCTGATCAAGCAGCTGGCGGATATTCGTGCCGGCAACCGCGACAACCCCACCATGTACCCGTTTGCATTGCCTGAGTCTATCGGTGATGCACAGGCGCTCTCGGATGTAACCGCCTATATTGCCAAACTGCCCATGAATCCGGAAAACGGCAAGGGCCCGTGGGAAAAAGGTACACCGGAATATGCCAAGGGCGAAAAGCTGTACAAGGACAACTGTGTGAAATGTCATGGCAAGCATGGCGAAGGTAATGCGAAAAAATTCTATCCTCGTCTGGAAGGCCAGCACTACGCCTATATGCTGCGTCAGTTTGAATGGATCAGGGACGGCAAACGCCGCAACGCCAATCCTGAAATGATGAAGCAGATCAAGTCCTTTACCGATGAAGAGGAAAAAATGGTTATCAACTATGTATCACGTATACCGGTTGATCCCAAGGACCTGGCGCCTTCAAAAGACTGGGTAAATCCGGACTTCGATTAAATATCCGGCTGTTTCCTGTACCGGTTCCTGATCGTCTGACCATAACTCCCGGTGTTGCGGGAGTTATGGTTGTAAACCGGTAAACAGTTGTTACTGGCTACCCGGCGATTCTCCGAGCCGGGCAGTCGTCTTTTATAACAGAACAAAACCATCAGGCATTGTGTTATGAATGCATCATCTCAGAAAAAGCAGACACTTACGGTTGCACTACTTTCGCTGATCGGCGTTAGCCTGCTTATTGCTATTTTTTATTCATCTGTCTGGTGGGTATCGCTTACCGCGCCGAATTATCCGGAAGAGTCCTTCCCCGACGGTGTGCGTATCGAGTTTCATATCAATGGCGTGTTTAATGGCTGCCAGTTGCAGAACAAGGCCGAAATTCAGGAAGAAGAAGCACTCGACTGCGTGCATGAAATGGACACCATCAACCACTATGTCGGCATGTACCCGATTGCCGCCGGCGCGCCGGTAGAGCGTGGTTTCGGCCAGTTCCTGATCGCCTTTATGGTCATCATGCTGATCGGTTTTATGTGCGTTAAGCCAAAGATCCGTGTGGCCATTATGAGCGCCGGCTTTGCCGCGCTGGCGGTATGGATGTATCTGACCATCTACAGCGATGGTGGTTTTGCCCTGCAGAATGAAGGTTTCGTGCAGGCGGTGGTCACTTCGCTGGACCAGGAAGCGTCCGGTACGTCCGATGAATCCGAGGAAATCGTGATTGGTGGTGTTGCCGGTGTACTCAAGCAGTCGCTGGAAGAATCAGGGGTGGAAGTTGTTCTGCCCTCGGAGCTTGAAAGGAAGCAGAAACAGGCGCTTGGAAAAGATTCAAGCAAGGATGTCCTGATTGAACAGCTGCGCGCAACCTATGAAATCGACCGTGCAAAATCGAACGGCAAGCTTGAAGCCTGGAACGGCAGTACCATGCAGGTTATGCTCTGGAGCTATGCGAAAACGCTGGGCCGTTACTTCAATAACCAGGAAGAAATCGTGCCCATGGTGCATACGCTCAAACTGGCGATCAATGTCGCCTTCTGGGGCCTGATTGGCGCCATGCTGCTGCTTGTCTATGGCGCACGCAAAAATGGCGGCTTTCTCTACTGGATACTGGTGCTGGTGCCCATGGCCCTGCCGCTTTTCTTTGTTATCGATTATTCCGCCTGGCTGTGGTGGTATGGCCATACCCTGAACGACATGGGTGCCTTCTCCGTCAAGCCCTTTATGCCAACGGTTTTCGGTAACGGCAAGGTGGCGCAGTTCACCACGCATTCCTATCCGGACATCGGCTTTGGCCTGATGGTGGTGCTGTTCTTCGTGCTGGCTGCCGCTGCCCTGATTCGTCGCAAACAGTTCAGGGATTCCGAACAGTAAGATGCTGCTGCGACTGGTTGCCTGTCTGATATTGCTCGGTACGCTCCCGGGCGCGAGAGCGGAAGCCTACCCGTCACTGCAGGACCTGGTTGATGAAGCTGAACCGAATTCCATACTGATTCCGCCACCGGGCACCTATGCCGGCCCGGTTACCCTGGATTTCCCTCTCACCATTGACGGCCAGGGAAAGGTAACCATCGATGCCGGTGGCAAGGGTTCGGTTATCTATGTAGATACCGATGGCGCCGTTATCAGAAACCTGCACCTGACCAATTCGGGTGACTCGCATAATGATATCGACTCGGGCGTACAGGTACGGGGTAATTTCAATGTTATCAAGGACAATGTTATTGATAACTGCCTGTTCGGTATCGATCTGCAGCAGTCCGAGCACAATATTGTCCGCCGCAACCGGATATCCTCCAAGCCGAAAGAACTGGGTGTGCGCGGTGATTCGGTCAGGCTCTGGTACAGTTTTTATAACAAGATTACGGACAATGTGATTCGTGACAGCCGCGACATGGTGGTATGGTACTCGGCCAATAACACCATCGCGCGTAATGACTCACGGGGCGGGCGCTATTCGCTGCATTTTATGTATTCCCGCTACAATGAGGTGGATTCCAACCACTACGAACACAACTCCGTTGGCATCTTTCTGATGTACAGTGACAGTGTGGTGGTGAAAAACAATTATATTGCCTATTCCAACGGTGCTACCGGCATGGGTATCGGTTTCAAGGAAACCTCGGGTGTCGAGATCGCCAATAACCAGATTCTGTACTGTTCGACCGGGCTTTATATTGATGTTTCTCCTTTCCAGCCGGACATGACAAACAATATTCATGATAATGTCATTGCCTTTACCAATATTGCCGTGGACTTTCTTAATGACTGGACCGGCAATGTTTTCGAGCGAAACGCGTTCAAGGGCAACCAGACACAGATATCCGTGGCCGGTGGCGGTACGGCCAGCCGCAATGTATGGAAAGGCAATTACTGGGACGATTATGAAGGTTTTGATCTGGACAGGGACGGCATTGGCGATACGCCTTATGAACTTTACGGCTACGCCGACCGTATCTGGATGGATGTGCCGGCCGCGCGTTTTCTCAAAGGCACGCCGGTGATGGCGGTGCTGGATTTTCTCGAGCGACTGGCGCCTTTCAGCACGCCCACCATGCTGGTAAGGGATGAGGCGCCGGTCATGTCGGCAATACAATCGAGTGATATAAAGATATGAGTGATTCCGGTAAAACCAGAAAGCCCGCATTGAGTACCCGGCGAAAGGCCAGCAGTCGGCGTGAATTTATTCGTTCCGCCATGCTTGCCACCGGTGTGGTGACACTTTCTCTGGCCGGTCTGCTGCCGGTCATGGCGGGTACAGTCAACCGGTTGCGCCCGCCCGGCGCGCTGAAGAATCTGAAAAACGAACAGAAATTTCTCGCCGCCTGCATCAAGTGCGGGCAGTGTGTCCAGGTGTGTCCGGTCAACGCCATCAAGCTGGCCGACCTGGATGAGGGCGTCGGCCTCGGCGTCCCCTATATCGATGCGCGCGAACAGGCCTGCGATTTTTCCTGTGATGGCCTGCAGTGCGTGCTGGCCTGTCCGACCGGCGCACTGACGCACGATCTGGATTATCCGGCCGACGCCCGCATGGGGTTTGCGCGCCTGGCCAGGCCGGAAAGCTGTCTGGCGGTTCAGGGCAAGGGCTTCAAGGGCGTAGCCAGGGGCAAGGATTTCAAAGGCGTACTGCGTTACGATGAAATCGATCGCTGGAATCCGATTCCGGTGGCCGAGCATCCCTATGACCTCGAACTGTGCGATCTCTGCGTTCGCCAGTGCCCGATTGAAATACGCATTACCCAGTGCGTGGAAAAGGAAAAGCAGCGCGATGCGGCGAGAAAGGCCGGCACCCTGGCCAGGGTGGCCGAAGAGTTCGGCAATGAGTGCCCGCCCCGGCACGCGATTGAACTGCGCCCCGTTTCCAGTGAAGACAGCGAGGGTAACAGCGTCGTAAGAATGCTGCCCACGGTGCTCGATGGCTGTGTTGGTTGCGGGGTTTGTGAAATGATCTGCCCGGTAGACGGGGAAGCGGCCATTGTCGTTGATGATGATAAACAGACAAACTGGGGATAGAACATGAATTATATTAAAGAATCGTTATCCCAGGTCTTTGGCAACAAGCCGACGCGCCCCGACAAGAGCAAGCAGCCGGAGGCCTTAAAGGAAATTTACGCCAGCAAGAGAGGCAAGCTGACCAAGGCGGCCCTTGAGGCGGTAGAGCTGGAGCATCACGGCACCTTTTTCAGAAAGTGGCAGCGTCGCCGCTGGATCACGCTGATTCTGGTCAATGTGCTGTTCCTGGTTTCCTACAAGTTTGATGTGCAGCTGCTGGAAGGGGCCATGACGGCCTCGCGTTTTATCGGTTTTCATTTTGCCGATCTGAATTCAGCGCTGCAGGTCATGCTGGCCTACAAACATGTTGTGCTTAACCTGGTCATTGGCACCACTACGGTGTTTGTCATGTGGCTGCTGCTGGGCGGGCGCACCTTCTGTTCCTGGGTCTGTCCCTATCATCTGCTGTCGGAATGGGCCGAGTATCTGCACCTTTGGCTGGTAAAGAAGAAAATCGTCAAAAACCATACCTTCCATCGCAAGACCCGCAGCGTGTTCTACGTGATTTTCGCCCTGCTGGCACTGCTTTCCGGCTACACGGTGTTTGAAACCATTTCGCCCACGGGTATTGTCAGCCGCGCGATTATCTACGGTCCGGGCCTGGCCCTGATCTGGGTCGGCGCACTGCTGCTGTTTGAAGTGTTCTATTCGCGGCGCGCCTGGTGCCGTTATGTCTGCCCGATCGGTATTACCTATGCGGTTGTCGGCACAATGTCGCCGGTCAGGGTCAGCTACAATGCCGAAGCCTGTCATCATGAAGGCGACTGCCGCAAGGTCTGCCTGGTGCCGCACGTGCTCGACCTGACCATTCGCGGCATGGCGCATGATGTAAACCAGGACGTGGGCTCCGACTGTACCCGTTGCGGCATGTGCGTGGATGTCTGTCCAACCGACTCATTGAATTATAAAATAAAAGGTCTGGACAAGTTCCTGTAACGGCATTTCATGATTCATTTCTCCCATGTTGTTAAACGCTTTCGCCGCAATGAGGTGCTCAAGGGTATTGACCTGGATATCGTGCGCGGGCAGCGGGTGGCGCTTATCGGTTCCAACGGCGCCGGCAAGACCACGCTGATTCGCTGTCTGCTGGGTGAATACAAGTGCGAGGGTGAGGTTACCATCGATAACCAGAACCCGCGCGCGTTCCGCCAGCAGGTGCTGTCAAAGGTCGGCTTCGTACCGCAGCTGCCACCGCCATTGAGAATGCCGGTCGGCCAGCTGGTGCGGTTTGCCGCCAGCCTGTGCGGCGCAGACCCGCAGCGAATGGTCCGTGTGGCGCAGCAGCTGGGTTTCGATGCGCAGCAGTTCAGCCGCCAGCCCTTTGTCAAACTCTCCGGCGGACAGAAGCAGAAACTGCTGATCGCCATTGCCCTTGGCCGTGACAGCGAACTGCTGGTTATGGATGAGCCGGCAGCCAACCTTGATCCCGAAGCCCGTCATATCCTGTTTCGCCTGCTGGCGGAAAAACAGGAGACGTCGGCCATGCTGATCTCCAGCCACCGCCTCGACGAAGTCGCTTCCCTGGTCAATCGCGTGGTGGAAATGGACCAGGGGAAAATCGTGCTGGATGACAAGGTGGCCGACCTGGTGGAAATCAGCAGCCAGCTGCAGTGCCGCGTTCGCATGCTGCAGCATGAAGAGGCCTTTGCCCGCGCCCTGTCAGAATGGGGGTTTCAGCCGGAGGGCGATAACCGAATCTGGAACGGGCGCGTAGCCGGCCCCGACCGTCTGCGCTTTCTTGGCATGCTGTCACGCTACGCGGCGCTGCTCTCCGCTATCGAAATGAATGAATCCGCGCAGCCCGACACGGAGACCGAAAATGTTGCCTGAGCTATACCGCACACTGCGCGCACTCTGGCTGGCCCCGGTTCTGTTGCTGCTGGCCTGTTCGGGCAATGATACCGGCCCGGTCGATGTGCGCCTGGACCGCGATGCCTGTGAACACTGTCGCATGGTGCTGAGCGACCCGCGCTTCGTCGCCGAGATCCGCTACTTCCCGCCGGGCAAGCACTCAAAGGTCGCCAAGTTTGATGATATCGGCTGTGCCATTGCCTGGCTGGAAGACAAGCCCTGGAAATCGGACAGTAAAACCGAAATCTGGGTGGCCGATCACCGTACAAAAAAATGGATCGATGCGCGTACCGCCACCTATGTGGATGCAAAATCAACCCCGATGGACTATGGCCTGGCGGCCCAGTCCGATCCGGCGCCGGGCGGCATCAGTTTTGCCCAGGCCATAAAGAAAATTGAAGCCGTGGAAGAACGCTTCAATGAGCATGGTCTGCAGTTACATCATCCCGATCCGAAGTCGGAAACAAAACCGGAATAGCCGGCGAAGGAAGCATTATGAAACATCTCTGGCTGACCGCCTACAATGACATTATCGAATCGCTACGGGCGCGCTGGTTTATGGTGTACTCGCTGGTGTTCGGCGGCATCGTGGTTATTCTTTTTGCCTTTGGCCTGTCCGAGTCGCGCATTATGGGCTTTACCGGCCTGTCGCGCCTGCTGGTGACCTATATACAGCTGTCCATGGCTATCCTGCCTATCTTTGTGCTGATTACCACGGTGCGTTCCGTTGCCGGAGACCGCGAGGCCGGGGTGTTTGAATACATGCTGTCGCTGCCGGTATCGCTGGCGGCCTGGTTCTGGGGACGTTTCTTCGGCCGCTTCTTCGTGGTTTTCCTGCCTGTTCTGCTGGCCATGGTCGGTGCGGTAATCTGGGGGCTGATTATCGGCTCAAAAATCCCCTGGGGCCTGTTTGTTTATTACAGTGCGCTGCTGATGTCGCTGGCCTGGTGTTTTCTCGGTATCGGCATGCTGATTTCCACCCTGGCGCGCTCATCCGATGTGGCCCAGGGCGCGGCTTTTATCACCTGGCTGGTGCTGCTGCTGTTTCTCGATCTGATCCTGCTCGGGGTTATGATACGCGAGAACCTGCCGCCGGAAACCGCTGTCGGTATTGCCCTGATCAATCCGCTGCAGGTTTTTCGTACCGCGACCATGATGCTGTTCGATCCACAGCTGGTGCTGCTGGGGCCGACGGCCTATATTATTCTGGATAATTTTTCACAGGCCGGTTATATCGCCTATGCGATTGCCTATCCGATCCTGTTTGGCACGGTTTGCGCTGCCCTGGGTTATGCTATATTCCGGCAAAGTGATTTGCCCTGAAGTGATCTCCCCTGGAGGCGTGACGATCCATCCTCGCGGGTCGCATGCAGAGGACCTGCCCGGTCTGTGAAGAGAGGTGAATATGAAAAGGCCGCTTGCCTGTTTGCTTTTCTGTGTAAGCCTTGCCCATGCGGCGATTGCCGATGAGCTGGCAAAAGGTGATTGTGAAGCGCCGCAGGCCATGCGCGACCTGCGGCATTGCTCCTTTGCCGGCAAGCAGATTGAAAAACTGGATCTGCATGGCAGCCTGCTCGATGGCGTTGATTTTTCCAATGCGCGTTTCACCGACTGCGATTTATCCGGCGCAAGCTTCAGGAAGGCAAACCTGAAATGGGCATACCTGCTCGACTGCCGGCTTGACCAGGCGGATTTCAGCGAGGCAGACCTGTTTCATACGACCTTTGACGGTTCCAGCATGAATGCCAGCCGTTTCACCCGGGCCAACCTGTTCGGTGCCAACCTCAACGAAGTGACGGCAAGGGGGGCTGATTTCACCTCTGCCTATATGAAGGACGTGGCCATGGAGGAAAGCGATTTCAGCAACAGTGATTTCGATGCCTGTTTTATGCAGCGCGCAGTGCTGATCGGCAGTCGCCTGCGCGACAGTACGTTTTACACCGCGGTGCTGACCGGCGCTGCACTGGAGGACAGCGATTTTTCACAGACGGACCTGACACGCGCCCTGGTAAACGGCGCACGGCTGGATAATGCCAGTTTTGCCGGCGCGAATCTTTTTATGAGCCGGTTTACGCATGCGGTGCTGAACGACACCGACTTTACCGGTGCGAAAAACATGCCATCGATGCTGAGAAAGATGATTGCCCAAGCGAACAAATAGTACGATACACTATTATGTTTTCGTGCAAGACCAGGAGAATGAATATGAAACAGCTACTGACCATGCTGGCCCTGATAAGCGCCCTGGGCTGGCAGTTGCCGGTGCGTGCTGCCGCCAGTGACGCGCAGCTGGCGGCTATCGCCGAGATGGGACGGCTTAACGGCATTGCCCTGCAATGCCGCTATCTTGAACAGGTGCAGCGTATCAAGAAAGTCCTGGTGCTGAATCTGCCCAAGGAGCGCGCCCTGGGCGACTGGTTCGAGCAGAAGACCAATGCCTCCTTTATGGACTTTATGAGCCGTCAGGCGAACTGTCCGGGCCTGCTGGAATTCGACAGGGAGCTGGACCGGGCGGAGAAGCAACTGGAGTCGGCATTCAAGCAATGAAAGCCTGGTCTCTCCTTGTCCTGCTGTTGTTCTGCGCCAGCAGCGCGCGGGCCGCGCAGGACTTCAATGTGGTTGTTAGCGTCAAGCCGGTGTATTCAATCGTCACCGGCCTGATGAAGGATATTGCCAGCCCGGAACTGCTTATCGATGGCGGGCAGACACCGTTTGATTTCAGTCTGCGGCCAGAGCAGCAGGCGCGCATGAAAAAGGCCAGCCTGATTGTCTGGGTCGGTCCCGAACTGGAAAAGTCACTGCAGGAAACCATCAAGGCTTTGCCCGACAACGTCAGGGTGATCGAACTGCTGTCACAACCGGACCTGAAAATCCTGCCTGCACATGATCACCCGGACAGGCGCAATCCGTTTTTCTGGATGGACGACAGGAATGTCATTATCATGCTGGACCTGCTCACTGCGGCCTTTATCGAGATGGATCCG
>DRLE01000217.1 GCA_011051475.1 Gammaproteobacteria bacterium | reverse complement strand
GCCAAGATCGACATAAAGCGGGTTGGCCATAATACCCATGGTAATGTCGCTGATGCGAAACAGGCCGATAAACAGCAGGATGACCAGGGCGTATTTGCCATTGCGCATAAAAAAGTCGGTAAACGGGCAGATGACTGCGCCGATAAACCAGGCCCAGGCTTCACGCAGGCTGGAAGGCAGGTGTGCAGAGCGCTCGAGAAAGGCGATCACCTTTTCCTCCTCCTTCCACGTCGTATTGCTGATGGTATGGTCGGGCTCGGGGATCAGCAGGGTGGTCACAATGCCTACCAGCATGCACATGGCCATAACCACGTAGGCCACCGGCCAGGAGGCGTAATAGGCCAGGGTGAAGGCGCCGCCGCCGGCGAGAATCATGCCCAGGCGATAGCCGGTCTGGTAGGTGGCGGCCATGGCGCCCTGGGTTTCCACCGGCATGGCTTCAATGCGCCAGGCGTCGATGGCAATATCCTGGGTTGCCGAGGAAAAGGCCACCAGCAGGGCGCTGTACACCAGCAGACTGATCTGCTGCTGGGGGTTGCTGGCCGCCATCAGCAGCAGGCCGGAAACAATGCCGATCTGTGCCAGCAGCATCCAGCTGCGGCGCTGGCCGAACACCGGCTGCAGCAGGGGCAGTTTGAGATGGTCGACCAGTGGTGACCAGGTGAATTTGAGTCCGTAGAGCAGCGCTACCCAGCTGATATGGCCGATGGTGCTTTTATCGATACCTGCCCGCGCCAGCCAGCCCGAGAGGGTGCCGAATACCAGCAACAGGGGCAGGCCGGCAGAGAATCCCAGCAGCAGCATGGCCAGCACACGTGGCTGGCTGTACACCTTAAGGGCGTCAAACCAGCTTTTGCGGGGAGTGGCGATGCTCATGCTTTGCGGTAATCGTAAAAAGGCTTATTCAAGTGTGTAGTCGTAATCGATGACCAGTGGCGCGTGGTCGGAGAAACGCTCATCCTTGTAGATAAAGGCGTCCTTTACGCAGGGCTTGAGCTTTGGCGTAATCACCTGGTAGTCGATGCGCCAGCCGGTATTATTGGCCCAGGCCTGGCCGCGATTGGACCACCAGGTGTACTGCCCTTCCTCCTGGTTGACCACGCGAAAGGCGTCGACGAAACCGGCCTCGTCGAACAGCTTGTCCATCCAGGCACGTTCTTCGGGCAGAAAGCCGGAGTTTTTCTGGTTGCTGCGCCAGTTCTTGATATCGATCTTCTTGTGCGCAATGTTCCAGTCACCGCAGATAATGAACTCGCGGCGCTTGCGCCGCAGGCTGAGCAGATAGCCCATAAAGCGTTCCATAAAGTCGAACTTGACCTGCTGGCGCTCCTCGCTGGAAGAACCCGAGTGCATATACAGGGAGATAATGCTGAGTTTTTCGTACTGGAACTCCAGGTAGCGCCCTTCGATGTCGATATCATGCCAGCCCAGGCCGCTGATGACTTTTTTCGGTTTCACCTTGCTGTAGATGGCAACGCCGCTGTAGCCTTTTTTCTCGGCATCATGGTATTCACAGAAATAGCCTTCGGGGCAGAAAATATCGTCGCTGAGCTGGTGTAGCTGCGCCTTGGTTTCCTGAATGCAGACCACATCGGGGTCGACTTTTTTCAGCCAGTCAAAAAAACCTTTTTTCGCGGCGGCGCGAATGCCGTTGGTATTGATTGAAATAACACGCATGAGGGATCGTTGGACCGTTTATCATTATTATCAGGAGTCGATATGGCCGCTTATATTACCTGAAATCGGGCCGGCTGTTGGGCCTGTTGCTGGGGCAGGCGAGAAAAATCACGTATACTTCGCGCTGTTGATGTCGGCAATCAGTGAAATATTCAGGCGGGAGAGGTATGCAGGAAAATAAAAAACGTTTTATCGAGCTGGCCATTAAGTACAGGGTGTTGCGCTTTGGCGAGTTCACCCTGAAATCGGGCCGCGTCAGCCCCTATTTTTTCAATGCCGGCCTGTTCAACAGCGGTTACGCCCTGGCGGAAATGGGCAGCTGCTACGCGCAGACCATCGTCGATAATAATATTCAGTATGATGTGCTCTTCGGCCCGGCCTACAAGGGCATCCCGCTGGTTGCCGCCATTGCCTATGCGCTGTCGGTCAACCACAATATCGACGCACCCTGGGCCTTTAACCGCAAGGAGGCGAAGGACCATGGCGAAGGCGGTTCCATCGTCGGCGCCGAACTGAAAGGGGATGTACTAATCGTTGATGATGTGATTACCGCGGGCACCGCCATTCGCGAGGCCGTGGATATTATCAGCGCCGAGGGCGCGCGCACCTCGGCCGTGCTGATTGCGCTGGATCGCCAGGAAAAGGGCAAGGGTGAGCTCTCGGCCATACAGGAAGTGCAGCAGGATTACGGCATCGATGTTTACAGCATTATCACCCTGGCCGACCTTATCGAATACCTTGCCGCCCGGAGCGGGAATGACCGTGAACTCAGCGGCTACCTGGACGCCATGCAGGCCTACCGTGAGCGCTATGGTATCTAGCCCGCCATGGAGATGGCTTGCAGCCAGCCTGCTGTTCTGGCTGGCCGGCACGGTCTCGGGCGCGCAGCCGGTTGCCGGTAATAACACGCCGGAAGAGGAGACAGTTGCAAGGACGGAACACTTTCGTGTTCCTTTTTTTACCGTAAGAAACCGCACCGGCTCGAACGATGCTGAAAACTATTTCGGCGGCAAACGCGACCGCCTGCGCGCCGGCTACTGTGAAATATCCGGCAAGCCGGTGCCGGTACTGCAGTCACTTTCTGAGGAGGTTCCCTTTTACGTACCCGAGGATATTCTCAGCCTGGACAAAGTGACCGAAAAGCCGGTCAAGCCTTTCTGGCAGGCATTCCGGCAGTCGACCGGTAAACGCGCGCCGGTTCTGTACACGCATGGTTTTTATATCAGTTTCGATCGCGGCTGCCGGCGGGCAGCGGAATTTCAGCGCAACCTGAAGCGAGAAGGGTCGCTTGTTCTGTTCAGCTGGCCATCCGATGGCGTCATTGTGAACTACACCCAGGACGAGGCCGATATGTACTGGAGCGTGAAGCCTCTCAAGGCGCTGATCGATGACTACTTCCGGCATTTTGGCGCAGGCCGGGCAAACCTGGTTGCCCACAGCCTGGGGACCCGCGGTCTGCTACTGGCCCTGGTGCGCCTGGCTGCAGAACAATCCGGCAAGGCGTCTGCGTCACCTCTGTTCAATCAGCTGGTCTTTATCGCGCCGGATATCGACGCGGGTATATTCCGCCAGTATTTGCCGGTGATAAAACCGCTGGCAAGGAATATCACCGTTTACGTGTCGGAGCACGACAGCCCGCTGGCGATCTCCGCGCAGTTGCACGGCTATCCACGCCTGGGTCAGGCCGGCGCGCACCTTGACGGTTTGACCGGCATCGACATTATTGATGTGTCCGCCGTGCCGGTGCAATACCCCAGCGGTCACCTGTACCATTTGTACAACAAGCCGGTTATTAACGACTTAGAGCAGTTATTGAACCGTAACCTTGCGGCCTCACAACGCATGAACCTGGTGCGCAGCAATAACCGCTGGCAACTGCGGCCGGCCGAGAAGGTGACCGGTTCTGCTGACAGTACCCGGGGTGGTAAAAAATAGGCGAGGAGGGACGATGAAACTGGTTCGTTTTAGCAGGCGTGTTCTGCACGGCACGCTGCTGGGCATGCTTGGCGCCTTTCTCACCGCTGTGGCCGTGTTTGTCTATGTTCTGGATGCCCGTCCTGATCTGCATCCCTGGCACACCGTGGTATTGCAGGAAGAGTTCAGTCTGGACAAACAGGCGCAGGTACAGGATCTGGATGATTATCTGGCGCTGGAAGATCGACTTTTTAACGAACTGCAGTCACGCATCTACCACCACCCCTTGCTGGTCACCGGCCCTGAAAGAAAAACGGCCGTTCAGTTCAGCGGACTGAACCGATTCGAGAACGGCTCACTGGCCGATCCTACGCACTATGCGAAAAACTGGAACCGCAGCTATATCCTGGCGCCTGAAAAACCACGAGGCGGCGTACTGCTGTTGCACGGCCTGTCCGATTCACCCTATAGCCTGCGCCAGCTGGCACAGACCCTGTATCGTAAGGGCTATTATGTGATCGGCCTGCGCCTGCCCGGGCATGGTACCGCGCCATCCGCTCTGCTCCATATTCACTGGGAAGACATGGCCGCCGTCGTAAGGCTGGCCATGCGTCATCTGGCGGCGCAGTTGCCTTCAGACGTGCCGGTGTATATTACCGGTTATTCCATGGGCGCCGCACAGGCGGTCAATTATTCACTCGATGCACTGAAGGACAAGAGCCTGCCCGCGGCAGATGCCCTGGTACTGATATCACCGGCCATTGCCGTGCCGCCCATTGCGGCGCTGGCTATCTGGCAGGCCAGGCTGGGCGTTCTGTTCGGGCTGGAAAAACTGGCCTGGAATTCCATCGGCCCGGAATATGACCCCTACAAATACAATTCCTTTGCCGTCAATGCCGGTGACCAGATGTATCGCCTGACCCAGGCCATTAACAGCAAGCTGGATGCGCTGGCAGAAGGACACGGCACCCGCGGTTTTCCACCCAGCCTGGCCATAGTCTCGATGGTCGATGCCACCGTCTCGGCGCCGGCCGTTGTCAGCAAGTTGCTCGACCGGCTGGAAAACCCCGGCAACCAGCTGGTGCTGTTCGATATTAACCGGCATGAGTCCCTGTCACTGTT
>DRLE01000216.1 GCA_011051475.1 Gammaproteobacteria bacterium | reverse complement strand
CTGGCAGCAGCTTCGCGCTCCTGAACTTCCTTGATGACCTCGTCCGCAACATTCTTCGGACAGGGCACATAGTGCAGGAATTCCATGGAGAACTGGCCACGACCGGAGGTCATGGTGCGCAGCGAGCCGATGTAACCGAACATTTCGCTCAGCGGACACTCGGCCTTGATGCGAACACCGGTAGGTGTCGGTTCCTGTGACTTGATCATGCCGCGACGACGGTTGAGGTCACCGATAACATCACCCACGTGGTCTTCCGGTGTGAACACGTCAACCTTCATGATCGGCTCCATCAGCTGCGGGCCGGCTTTCGGCATGGTCTGACGATAGGCGGCCATGGCGGCGATTTCAAAGGCTACGGCCGAGGAGTCCACGGCATGGAACTGACCATCGACCAGGGTGACCTTGAAGTCGAGACAGGGGAAGCCGGCGAGTACGCCTTTTTCCGCCATCTTGGCAAAACCCTTTTCTACGGCAGGCCAGAATTCGCGCGGCACGTTACCACCGGTTACGGTGGATTCGAACTCGAAGCCACTGCCCGGCTCACCCGGCTCGATAATGTAATCGATTTTCGCGAACTGACCGGAACCACCGGACTGTTTCTTGTGCGTGTAGGAATCTTCCACGCGCTGGGTAATGGTTTCACGGTAGGCCACCTGCGGCTTGCCGATGGTGGCATCCACGCCGTAGGTGCGCTTGAGGATATCCACTTTAATATCCAGATGCAGCTCGCCCATGCCCTTGAGGATGGTTTCGCCGGAATCTTCGTCGGTTTCCACGCGGAAAGACGGGTCTTCCTTCATCATCTTGCCCAGGGCAATACCGAGTTTTTCCGAGGCGCCCTTGTCATTCGGTGAAATCGAAATCGAGATAACCGGATCCGGGAACACCATGGGTTCCAGGGTGGCGGGGTGGTCAGGATCACACAGGGTGTGACCGGTCTGCACGTTCTTCATGCCGACCACGGCGATAATATCACCGGCCTGGGCGCCGTCGAGCTCGATGCGCTCATCGGCGTGCATTTCCACCATGCGGCCGATACGCTCGGTCTTGCCGGTGTAGGTATTGAGCACGGTCATGCCCTTGTCCATGCGACCGGAATAGATGCGAACAAAGGTCAGGGCGCCGAAACGGTCGTCCATAATCTTGAACGCCAGGGCGCGCAGCGGACGGTCGGGATCAACGATGGCGTATTCGCCGGTTTCGTTACCTTCCAGGTCCACTTCAGGCTGTGGTTTGACTTCGGTCGGATCCGGCAGGAAATCAACCGCGGCGTCCAGTACCATCTGTACGCCCTTGTCCTTGAAGGCAGAGCCACAGTAGGTCGGGAAGAAGTCCATGGTCAGTGTGCCCTTGCGAATGCACTGTTTAACTTCCTCGATAGTCGGCTCTTCGCCTTCGAGGTAGCGCTCCATAATGTCATCGTCCTGCTCAACCGCCGCTTCGATGAGTTTTTCACGCCATTCCTCGATCTGATCGGCCATCTCGGCAGGCGGCTCGTCAATGCGGTAGTTGGTGGTGTCTTTCTCGTCATCCCAGATCCAGGCCTTGCGGGTGAGCAGGTCGACACAGCCGACAAAATTCTCTTCGATACCAATGGGCAGCACCATGACCAGCGGGTTGGCGCCGAGCACGTCTTCCACCTGCTTGACCACGCGGTAGAAGTCCGCACCGATACGGTCCAGCTTGTTGACGAAGATAACGCGGGAGACTTCAGACTCATTGGCATAGCGCCAGTTGGTTTCAGACTGGGGCTCAACACCGCCGCTGCCGCAGAACACACCGATGCCGCCGTCAAGCACTTTCAGTGAACGGTATACTTCGATGGTGAAGTCAACGTGTCCCGGGGTGTCAATAATGTTCAGGCGGTGGCCGTTCCACTCACAGCTGGTTGCTGCTGACTGAATGGTAATACCGCGCTCCTGCTCCTGCTCCATGAAGTCGGTGGTGGCTTCACCATCGTGGACTTCGCCGGTTTTATGGATTTTACCGGTGAGCTTGAGAATACGCTCGGTCGTCGTCGTTTTACCCGCATCAACGTGAGCGAAGATGCCGATATTTCGATATTTGCTTAAGTCTGTCATGTTCCTGCTACTCGTAATATAAAAATTCGTATGTTTTAACCCTGAAGCGACACTGCCCCGCACCGTGCGCCTCGCTACAACCGGTCACCCGACGACACATAAGGGTTAATTTAGCCGGCGAATTATACATGAATCTTTCATAAATATGTGGCATGAACCGTGATTTTATGTGATTTTTTTAGCCCCCTCCTAAACTGGCGCCGATTGCGCCAACTTAAGAAAAAGCCCGGCTGCTGGCAGGTTCATTTACTCCATTGCCCGGTACCCCAAATGACAATTGCGTAAATCCGGCAAATAAGACAAGATAGATTGATAAATTGAGCAGCCATAATAACTTACGGCGAGATAATACCGACGAGAACCATCCATGAAGCTTTTCAAATCACTTTTTCTACTGCTTGGCCTGACCCTGGCCCTGATCGGCGCCAGCACACTGCAGGCCGCTGAAAAGTCTGACGTTTTTTATAATATATTGAAAAAAGGCGAAATTACCGTGGGCGTATCACTGCTGCCGCCATGGGTCATGAAAAACAAGAAAGGCACGCTGGTCGGCTTTGAGATCGATGTCGCCCGGCAGCTGGCCAGGGACATGGGCGTCAAGGTCAAATTCCGGGAATATCAATGGCAGGAAATGATACCGGCACTGAAAAAGGGCAAGATTGATATTATTGCCTCCGGCCTGTCCGTCCTGCCCAGCCGCGCCCTGGTTATCGACTTTTCCGACCCCTACCACAGCTCCGGCTACAGCCTGGTCAGCAACCTTGAACTGACAAAAGACTTTACCAGCATCAAGGATCTGAATAATGACAGAGTCTATATTGCCGCCATGGTAGGTACGGTGTCGGCCCAGCTGGCAAAAAAGGTCTTTCCCAATGCCCATATCGACCTGAGAAAGAGTGAAAAGGACGCCACCTCGGCCGTTATCAACGGCAGTGTACACGCCCTGGTTGCCTCCTCCCCCATCCCTGAGTTTATTTCCCTGCGCCATCCGGACAAGGTCGACCTGCCGCTGAAAAAGCCGCTGCTGATCACCCGCGAGGCTTTTGCTGTGCGCAAGGGCAATCAGGAAATGCTGAACTTCCTCAATAGCTGGATCGTCGCACACAAGGCCGATGGCTGGATTGAAAGCTCACATAAATACTGGTTCAAATCACTCAAGTGGCAGCGCCACATTGAAAAATAGCCGGCAGATTACCTGATGAACAGCGTCCTGACACCACCCGACCTGCCTGCATCAAGTACGCCGAGACGCGGCTACCTGCTGGCGCTGCTGCTGGTCAGCTCACTGGTCATCGCGCAAAGCAACGGCCTGCTGAAACTGCCCGAGGTTTACCGCACACCACTGTCTGACATGGCCGTGCAGAACAACCCGGAATGGCGCGGCGAGGATGCCGAGGACAACCCCTGGCGCGCAGAGGAGGAAGAACTGATTATCAAACCGCGCATCAAGGCCGAGTTCTTCCCCAAGTATAATTACGACTCCGTACAGGACCCGAATCCCGGCAGCCTGTTCCAGAACGAGTATGAGCTGGACAAACCGGTTTCCAATATTTTCAAATACACTTTCTGAACATGCCATCCTACAAACACCTTGCAGCACTGCTATTGCTGGGCAGCGCCCTGGCCGCATCCAGCGGTATCCGGGCAGAAACCATTGAAAGCGTGGAATACCGCTATTACCAGATATCGCCGCAGTCACCCTGGGCCATCAAGCCCGAGCTGATGCGCAATTCGCCGATTCGCGACCGGCGCGGCTCTTTTAACGGCCATACCGACTGGTATATCGACTGGTACTTTCAGCCGGTTGCCGGGCCCGCGGGCTGCCACCTTGCCGATATCAAGGTAAACGTGCGCGTCGTGCACACCCTGCCGGCCCTGAGCGAATACGTCACCGACAAGCAGACCATCGACGTTTTCAATCGCTTCAGCGAAGCGCTGGCCAAACATGAGAAAAACCACGGCAACAACGGCCTGGAAGCCGCGCGTGAAATCGACAAAGCATTCCGCGAACTGCCGCCGCAACGCGACTGCCGCTACCTCACCCGCATGGCCGAAGAGGCCGGCAAGGCGATCGTGCAGAAGTATATTCAGAAGGATGGCGAGTATGACTATATGACCCGCAACGGGGAGACGGAAGGCGCGGTTATTTATTGAGGTTTTTTTATATTTGCCGCAAAGGACGCGAAAGGCGCGAAAAAAGCAAATAGTGAATTGTCACCCTGAGCGCAGCCGAAGGGTCTGGCAATTTACCGCGTGTACGGTAGCGTAAGATTCTTCGGCTACGCTCAGAATGACATCGTTACAAAATTCGTTTTTCTTTGCGCCTTTTGCGGCAAGAAAAACAGAGCCGACGCGCAGATTACCCCTTAGCCTTGCGACCCGCCGTCTTGCGCTCATGCTCCTTGAGCAGTTTCTTGCGCAGGCGGATGCTCTCCGGCGTCACTTCCACCAGCTCGTCATCATCGATAAATTCCAGCGCCTGCTCCAGGGTAAACTGGATATGCGGTGACAATGTCAGGGCATCGTCGGTGCCGGAGGCGCGCACATTGGTCAGCGGCTTGGTCTTGGTCGGATTGACCACCAGGTCGTTGTCGCGCGAGTGGATACCGACAATCTGGCCTTCATAGATTTCCTGGTTATTGCCGACCAGCAGCTTGCCGCGCTCCTGCAGCGGACACAGCGAGTAGGCCACGGCCTTGCCCTGCGAGTTGGAAATCATGACGCCATTGATGCGCTGGCCGATACTGTCGGTCACTTCCGGACCGTAGTGGTCAAACACGCTGTAGAGCAGGCCGGTGCCGGAGGTCATGGTGAGAAACTCGGTGCGAAAACCGATCAGGCCGCGCGCCGGGATAATATAGTCAAGGCGGACACGACCCTTGCCGTCCTGCACCATGTCTTTCAGTTCGGCCTTGCGCTGGCCCAGCGCTTCCATGACCGCGCCCTGGTGATCCAGTTCGATATCCACGGTGAGCTCTTCATAAGGCTCCTGACGCACGCCGTTTTCCTCGTGAATAATCACTTCCGGGCGACCCACGGCCAGCTCGAAGCCTTCACGGCGCATGGTTTCGATCAGCACGGAAAGGTGCAGCTCGCCGCGGCCGGAAACCTTGTACTTGTCACCTTCCACCTGCTCCACGCGCAGCGCCACATTGTGTTTCAGTTCCTGCTGCAGGCGGTCCCAGATATTGCGGCTGGTCACAAACTTGCCTTCCTTGCCGGAAAACGGTGAGGAGTTGGGCTGGAACATCATGCTGATGGTGGGCTCGTCCACGGTCATGGGCGGCAGGGCTTCCACATTGGCCGGATCGCAGATGGTGTCGGAAATCGACAGCGGATCGAGGCCGGTAATGGCGACGATATCACCTGCCGACGCTTCCTCGGCCTCGATGCGCTCAAGACCGTGAAAACCCAGCACCTGCAGGATCTTGCCGCTGCGCTCCTTGCCGTCATCGCCCACGACCTTCACCGCCATATTCGGCCTGATCACGCCACGACGAATACGGCCGATGCCGATAATGCCGACATAGGAGTTGTAGTCGAGAGTGGAAATCTGCAGCTGCAGCGGACCCTCGGCATCCACATCCGGCGCATGGACATGCTCGACAATGGCCTCGAACAGCGGCGTCATATCACCACCGCTGACCTCCGGCTCGGTGCCGGCATAGCCGTTGATGGCGGAAGCGTAAACCACGGGGAAATCGAGCTGCTCGTCGGTGGCGCCAAGCTTGTCGAACAGGTCGAAGGTAAGATTCAGCGCATTGTCGGGATCGGCGCCTTCACGGTCGATCTTATTGATGACCACAATGGGCCTGAAGCCCATGGCAAAGGCCTTCTGCGTGACAAAGCGGGTCTGCGGCATGGGGCCATCAACCGCGTCCACCAGCAGCAGCACGGAATCGACCATGGACAGCACGCGCTCCACCTCGCCGCCGAAGTCGGCATGTCCCGGGGTGTCGACGATATTAATGTGGTAACCGTTCCAGTCGATGGCGGTGTTTTTCGAGGTAATGGTAATACCGCGCTCTTTTTCCTGGTCGTTGGAATCCATAATACGCTCGGTCGGCGCCTTGCGCTCGTCCAGCGTGCCCGACTGCTGCAATAACTGGTCAACCAGCGTGGTTTTGCCATGGTCTACATGGGCAATAATGGCGATATTACGGATTTTGTTACTCACAATACTTACTCTAAAATGGAAAAAAGGGACGCATTATAGGCGTTTTTGACGAAAGAAACCTGACTATTTTTCACCACAGAGGTCACGGAGGACACAGAGAAAAGCTTTTGTTTGTTTTTTTCGTTGCGAGCGTTGCGAAGCAATGAGCACCATGCAATAAAACTCTGTGTCCTCCGTGACCTCTGTGGTGAAAAAAGTTTTTAGCTCACAGCCCTATCCAGTGACTGACCGCCTTGCGCGCCACATCATTGTCGGGGCGGGCGATAAGGCCGGTGCGGGAGATGGCGACCTGGAATTTCGCGCCATCGGCCATGGGCAGGAATACCGCGCTGCCGTAGGCGGCATCAACCCAGCGCACCCAGTCGCGGTGTTTGTGGGCGAACTGCCAGAGATCGAACTGCTCCGAGCCCGGAACCGGACTCTCCCCCACCAGCGAATACACGCTGCGCGGCTTTTGCTGCTCATCGCTAATATCGGTAAAACGCCCGGCAATACGGTGCAGACGGTAGCTGGCATCGAGACCGAACAGGCTGGCCACCCCCTGCCAGGTCAGCACCTGGGCGTCGAGCTGCCACTCATCCCCCCTGAGCACCAGCTGGTAACGCAGGTCGGAGTCCAGCGAGTGAACCTCGACCTCGTACTGCTGCGGCGACAGCTGTTTGAAGCTGACCTCGGCCACGGGCTGCTCATAGGTCAGGCGCTGGTAGGTATAAAGGTTAGATGCCAGCAGCAGGGCCGACGCGGCCAACGCCAGCAACAGCGCGCCGGAAAGCTCAAGCCCGGCGGCACGAAGGAATTTTCGCTGAAAAATCCGGCGGATGCCGGTGGCAAGAAAGGCCAGCCCGGCAACACCGAGCAGCGCGCTGATAATGGTCAGGCCAGACATGAGCAACTACGGGCCGGAAACAGGCATTAATCCCTGATACGTGCCCGGGCCGCCTCGGCCTTTTCCGGATAACCGGCCTGGTCGCAGATTTTCGCCAGTTCCTCCAGCGCGCGCGGGTTGTCCCTGTCGACTTCCAGCGCCTGTTCACAGAAATGACAGGCCTGCTCATAGTCGCCTTTCTGCTGCGCCGCACGGGCAAGACCCAGCAGCGCATACAGGTCATAGCCGACTTTCAGGCTGGCATTATAGTGTTCGACAGCATCGTCCAGCCGCCCCAGCGACACCAGGGCATCACCGACGCGGGTCCACAGGTTCTGGTTTTCCGGCTCCTGGTCGAGAATTTTTTCCCACCAGAACACCGCCTTGGCCATATCCAGCTTGCCGCGGAAGCAGTCGCCCATGCCAAACAGGGCGAAGTTGTTTTTCGGGTCCAGCTCCAGCGCCTTTTCGTAATAGTCCATGGCGCGGTCATATTCGCGGCGACGGCGATAGATATTGCCGATCATGGTCATCAGCACGACATTGTGCGAGGTGTTCTTCGACAGCAGTTTCTCGAAGCAGGCCAGCGCCTTTTCATCATCGTGCTGGGCATAGTAGACATTACCCAGGCCAAGCAGGGCAAACGGGTCGTAGGGCTTGATTTCCAGCGACTGCTGGTAAAAATCAATCGCATTCTTGCTGTCGCCCAGCTTGTGATAGGCGTCGGCAATACGTACCATGACATGGCTGTCTTTTTCGTTGATTTCCAGGTAGCGCAGCCAGAAAGGGATGGCTTCCAGCGGTTTTTTCATGCCACGACGAGCATCACCGGCGCCACGCAGGGCGAAGATATTGGTCGGATCGGTTTTCAGCACCGCGTCATACTGCGCGCCGGATTCTTCAAACCGGTTCATCTTGCGATACACATCGCCCAGACCGGACAATACATAGGGATTTTCAGGATCGAGTGCCTTAGCTTCCAGATAGGCCTTCTCTGCCGACTCCAGCTGGCCGGCGCGGAAAAGACGACTTCCCTTCTTGGATAACTCGATAACCTCTTTTTTAGGCATTTCAGACATGACTTTCTATTTACAACTTCCTTTAAGGATTTGAATCTTACCGTGTTCGAAGCATAGTTTATAGTGAAATGATATGTTCTGCAGGGCTAAAAATTTCCGGATATTTCATAAGTTATACCATCTCCGGTCTCCCCGTGCCTCCCCGCTGCGAACTGAAATACAGACGGCGGCCGTCAGGCCTGAAGGCGACGCCGTTTTTTGTCAGCCCATACGGCCACTTCCAGAGCACCAGCGCAGGTCGGCAGCAGATTCGCCTGCTTTTGGCTGCCTCTGCAACCGGCGACTATCCGGGTGAATATAACATTTTTTTCTAACCACAGAGGTTCACAGAGGAAAAATATTGTTTGCATTTTTTGCGCCTGCGGCGCATCGAAAAAAATCTGTAAACCTCTGTGTCCTCTGTGGTAAAAAATAAAAACATTTACCCGCCCATAAAGCCCGAATATAAATTTACAATCTTCATAACAGGCGTAAAATGCTGCAAATGCAGGACAAGCCACCCAATCATGCAACGAAACGCGCCTACCTTATAGACAGCAGCATTTATATCTTTCGCGGCTGGCATATTTTTTCCGACGCCATTGTCGATTGTGACGGCAATCCCTGCAACGCCGTCTACGGCTTTACCGAGTTTCTGCGTGAAATCCTGGAGCTGGAGCAACCCGAATACATTGCCTGCGCCTTCGACGCCAAACAGACCAACTCTTACCGCCGGGAGATCTTTCCCGAGTACAAGGCCAACCGCCCGCCGCAACCCATCGAACTGAAAAACCAGTTCCGGCACTGCCGCGATTTCTGCCGCGCCGCCGGCATTGCGGATTTTTCCAGCAACCGTTTCGAGGGCGATGATATTATCGGCACCCTGGCCACCCGCCTGCGCGCCGAAGGTTTCAAAATTACCATACTCAGCGCCGACAAGGACCTGGCGCAGCTGCTCCGTCCCGGCGACATCTGGTGGGACTACGGGCGCAACAAGATCCTGCATTATAAAGATGTAGAGAAGAACTTCGGCGTCAAACCCGAACTGATCGCCGACCTGCTGGCGCTGACCGGCGACAAGGTTGACAATATCCCCGGCATACCCGGCGTGGGTTACAAGATGGCTTCCAACCTGCTGAAAAAATATCCCGGCGTTGAGGAAGTCATGGCCAATATCGACAGGATATCTCAAATGAAATTTCGTGGCGCCGCGCGCATCCAGAAACTGGTCGAGGAACACCAGCATATCCTGCCCATGACCAAGCAGCTGACCACCATTGTTACCGATGCCGAGTTCAAGGGCCCGAAACAGGACCTGCGCTGGAACGGCATTAATGAAGACGCCATGATCAGTCTGTTCAACTATTT
>DRLE01000215.1 GCA_011051475.1 Gammaproteobacteria bacterium | reverse complement strand
GCGACGTCGGCGCGGCTGACGTTTTCCTCGACGTGATCGACGGTTTCCTTGAACGGTGACCAGAACTGTTTCAGCAGCGGTACCCAGTCGTGTTCGCCGCGGGCGATGCTGTCGAGCTCGTCCTCAAGTTCGGCGGTAAATTCGTAATCGACATACTTGGTGAAGTAGTCGGTAAGAAAGCGATTGACGATACGGCCGATATCGGTGGGTGTAAAGCGCCGGCTTTCCAGCTCGACATAGCCACGGTTGACCAGGGTGGAAATAATGCTGGCGTAGGTGGAAGGACGGCCGATGCCGTATTCTTCCAGGGTTTTCACCAGGCTGGCCTCGGTAAAGCGCGGCGGTGGCTCGGTGAAGTGCTGTTCGTTGCGAATCTCCAGCAGTTTGACGCGCTCACCTTCCTTCAGCTCGGGCAGCATTTTCTCCTTGCTGTCATCGGTCTTGTTTTCGCTGTCTTCGTCGGTGCCTTCCATATACACCGACATAAAGCCGGGGAACTTGATGGTGGAGCCACTGGCGCGGAAGGTGTTACCTTCGCCGCAGCCGAGCTCGATGCTGACCGTGTTCAGGGTGGCGTGGATCATCTGGCAGGCCATGGTGCGCTTCCAGATCAGCTCGTAGAGCGCGAACTGGTCGGGGGTGAGGTGATCCTTGATGTCCTCCGGCTGGTGGCGTACCGAGGTCGGGCGGATGGCCTCATGCGCTTCCTGTGCATTCTTCGATTTGTTCTTGAATACACGCGGCGCTTCCGGCAGATTGTTCTTGCCGTAGCGTTCGGCGATCAGGCCGCGGATTTCATCGAGTGCCTCGTCGGCCAGGTGCAGTGAGTCGGTACGCATATAGGTGATCAGACCGACGGTTTCGCCGCCGATATCGATACCTTCATACAGGTTCTGTGCCGTGCGCATGGTGCGCTGCGCGGAAAATCGCAGCTTGCGCGCCGCCTCCTGCTGCATGGTGGAGGTGGTGAACGGCGCCGACGGGTTGCGCTTGCGCTCCTTTTTCTCGACCTTGTTGACGGTCAGTTCGCCATTGGCCTTTGCCAGCAGGGTTTCGCGCGCGGCGGTGGCGGTTTTATCGTCGGTAATACTGAACTGCTTGATCTTCTCGCCGTTCAGGGTGTTCAGTTTGGCGCTAAAAGCCGACTTGTCCTTTTGGACGTCGGCTTCAATGGTCCAGTATTCCTGCGGTTCGAAAGCTTCGATGGCTTCCTCGCGCTCGACGATCAGGCGCAGCGCCGGGCTCTGCACACGGCCGGCGGAAAGCCCGCGCTGGACCTTTTTCCACAGCAGCGGCGACAGGTTGAAACCCACCAGGTAGTCGAGCGCGCGGCGGGTCTGCTGCGCATCGATCAGGTTGCCGGCCAGCTCGCCGGGGTGGTCGATGGCTTCCTGGATGGCGCGTTTGGTGATTTCGTTAAAGGCGACACGATGCACCTGCTTGTCCTTGAGCAGGTCTTTTTCCTTCAGCAGTTCGTAAAGGTGCCAGGATATGGCTTCCCCTTCGCGGTCCTGGTCAGTCGCGAGATACAGAGTATCGGCCTTGTTCAGTGCCTTGATGATTTTGTCGACATGCTTCTGGTTCTTCTCGATCACCTGGTACTTCATTTCGAAGTTGTGCTCGGTATCAACCGCGCCTTCCTTGGGCACCAGGTCGCGCACATGACCATAGGAGGCCAGCACCTTGAAATCCTTGCCCAGGTATTTTTCAATGGTCTTGGCCTTGGCCGGTGATTCGACGATAACGAGATTTTTGCTCATGCGCTCTGTATGTTCGCTTTATATATTAATGTATACGTGGACAAGTAAAGACGCTTACTGGATATAGTCAAGCGACTCATCGTAGATAAAGTCTTCCATCAGGGCGAGGGCGTTTTCTTCACCGGGCTGGGTGTGCAGGACAATCATGATAATCCATTTCAGCTGCTCGGGGTCCAGCGGCTGTCCCAGGGCGATAACGCGGTCGAGGATGAGTTCGCGGGTTTCGGCGCTGAGTATGCCGGACTGTTCCAGGAACAGCAGAAAACCGATGTTCTCCAGGCCGATGAGTTTTTTCTCCTGGTCGCTGTAGATACGGGTGCTGGTCGGCTTGACCGGCACGAACTGGCGGTCGTCCTGCAGGTCGGCAAGATCATCGAGCCAGTCAAAGGCCATATTGATTTCGTGGTTGTGAAAGCCCATTTCTTCCAGCCGAGGCTGGATGCGTTCGCGTTCAACACTGACGCGAACGGTTTCGTTAATGTCGTCATCGCCAAGGTAACGTTCGAACAGAAACATAAGAACATCAACCACGGATTGCTTAACTATCATTTGGGATCCTGTGTACTCTATATAAATATGTGTAACTGCCCGGTCGCTATGTCGGGCAGGGCTTAGGGCGTTGCTGTCTGAATGCAGGTATAACGTCCATCCTGACAGACGATGATGCCCTCAAGTTCCAGAATAAGTAACATGGAAGCGACTTCTGCGGCGCTAAACTGACTGCGAAGGACCAGCTCATCGATACTGGCAGGTTCATAGGCGAGGCATTTGAGCAGTTTTTGGTGATCCGGGTCAAGTGCCTGATGTGGGTGTTTTGCCTTTTTCTCCGCTTTTTTGTCCGAATCGCCCGGCAGATCGCCGGTTTTTTCTGCCAGAAAACCCAGTTTCGGGCTGAGTTCTTCCAGAATATCGTCGGCGGTTTCGACCAGGCGTGCGCCCTGGCGAATCAGCTGGTGGCAACCGCGCGCCATCGGGTTGTGAATGGATCCGGGGATGGCAAAAACCTCGCGGTTCTGCTCCAGCGCGTACTGCGCGGTGATCAGTGAGCCGCTTTTGCGCGCCGCTTCTACCACCAGGGTGCCCAGTGACAGCGCGCTGATAATGCGGTTGCGCCGGGGGAACAGGCCGCGCAAGGGTTCCACGCCAACCGGCATTTCCGATACCAGGGCGCCGTTTTCGGTGATTTTCTGCGCCAGTTGCTGGTGCTGCGCCGGGTAGACGATATCCAGGCCGTGCGCGACGACGGCAATGGTGCCGGCGATGCCCTGCAGGGCGCCTTCATGGCTGGCACCGTCGATACCGCTGGCCAGGCCGCTGGTGATGGTAATACCCCTGCCTGAAAGAAAGGCGGCGAATTGCTTCGCGGTATTGCGCCCGGCGGCAGTCGGATTGCGGCTGCCGACCATGGCCAGTTGTGCCTGCGCCAGGTAATCCGGGTCCCCTCTGACGTAAAGCAGTATCGGCGGGTCGGTCAGGTCTTTCAGTTGTGCCGGGTAGCGGTCGTCGCCAAGCGGGATAATATGGTGGTTGTCCTGGCCCAGCCAGTTCAGGTCGGCGCTGATATCGGGTAGCTGTCTGTCGCAAATGGCGCTGCAGGTGGCGGTGTCCAGACCAAGGGCATGAAGCTGGCTGTGGCTGGCGCCAAATATGGCCTCGACAGAGCCCAGTGCCTGCAGCAGTTTCTGCACACTAATACTGCCCACGCCGGGCAGGTGGCGCAGGTAGAGCCAGTATTGGAGTCTGTCGGTATTGTCTGCGATCCGTGCAGAGGGGGTCCTGTTTTTATTCATCCCTGAATATTACATGATCAGGCCGCTTTTATCAGGTGGGCTTTCGCCAGTTAAAGGCGGGGTGTCTGCACGTAGTCGTGGTTGTGAATAACCTCATCGGATTCGAGCACCAGGGCGTAGCTGACGCGATCGAATGTCTTGAATATCATGATCAGACCGCTGCGCTCATTCGGCAGTTTTACCGGTCTGCTGCGACGCTTGTCAAAACGGTCGCGAACGGTTTCCCCCTGGGTGTAGCTGGCCAGCAGGTGGCCGACTTCCATGCCGTCACGTTCGCCCCGGTTGAGAACGACGATCTGGTACTGGGCTACGCCGAAGAGGGCATCGTACAGGGAAATGATCTGCCCTTTTATCTCAAAATCAGGAACATGCGGGAAGAACAGGTTTTCCAGCTTGCTGCGGTCTTCCGGCAACAGACGGTCGCCGATCAGCATTTCACGTTCGGAGAAGGTAATATCGCCGGTGGCCGGGTCGCCATAGTCCTTGATGAGTACATTGCCGGCGTATTTCGCCTCGTAACCGAGTACTTCATCGGTTTCGGGGTCGAGCAGCTTGTCGCCTGGGCGGAATACGGAAAAGCGCACACGCTCCTTGTCGAGTTCGCCACGAATATAGACGCGGTTACCCGTGCTCAGTACCAGGTGGCGCTTGTCACTGCCGATAATGCGGGGAGCAGCTTCCAGTTCTTTTTTCGGCAGTACTCGCGGCTTGCTCAGAAACTGGCGGATAGCATCACCGGGAATGGAGGGAATACTGGCTTCCAGAGGGGTGGTGCGGATACTGGGGCTGAGTTTTACAACGGGCATGCCGTTAGCGGTTTTAGCTACAGACCTGTGCTTGGCATCATTGACCAGGATGCGCGGCTGGCCATCAATATAGACCAGGGTCAGCACATCACCGGGGAATATCAGATGAGGGTTTTTTACCTGCGGGTTGTTCTGCCAGATTTCAGGCCAGTACCACGGGTCATGCAGAAACAGGCTGGCAATTCCCCAGAGGGTGTCGCCTTTTTTCACCGTGTACTGCAGTGGACGCTCGGCCTTTACGCGAATTTTCTTCTCCGGCGCCTTTTCAGTGCTGGCAATGGTTACCGGTTCGGAAGGCTCCTCGACGGCGACCGGGCGCGGTTCGGATGAACTGCAGGCGGCAGTAAGCGCCAGTAGCCCTGAAAGCATGAAAAAGGGTACAATACGTCGACTAAAAGTACGTGATGTGAAGGTGTTCGCGTTATTCATTTTTGTTTTTATTCCCTGATTTTTACGGGCGGTGTTTGAATGCCGGTTGTTTACTCGCAGTCGGGAGTTTTATTATTATATCAAGGGCTTAGTAACGAAACTTGCGGAAAATTTCAAATACTTTAGCCATGTTTATCTGAGTGTAGCAGAAATAACGACTTAGATACCGATTACAGCAATTTTCCATTAAATTTCAGGATCATTCATTCCTATGGCCGTACTGGATATATTACATTACCCTGACAAACGCCTGCGCACCGTGGCAAAGCCGGTGGAAAACGTGGATGACAGCATTCGCCAGCTGGTCGATGATATGTTCGAAACCATGTATCTGGCGCCCGGTATCGGCCTGGCCGCTACCCAGGTCAATGTGCATAAGCAGGTAGTGGTGATTGATGTCTCCGAGGAAAAAGACCAGCCCCTGTGTCTGATCAATCCGCAGATAATGGCCGAGGAAGGCACCGAGCGCTGTGATGAGGGCTGTCTGTCGGTGCCGGATATCTACGAAACCGTCGAGCGTGCGGAAAAAGTCACGGTAAAGGCGCTGGATCGTGACGGCAGGGAATTCACCCTGGAAGCCGACGGCCTGCTGGCGGTGTGCATACAGCACGAAATCGACCACCTCAAGGGCAAGCTGTTTGTGGATTACCTCTCGCCCCTCAAGCAGCAGCGCGTGCGCAAGAAACTGAAAAAGAAACAGCGCGAAGAAGCACGCGCGGTGCTTTGACGGGCTTGTTGGTGTGGAGAGATTTTCTTTTAACCACAGAGGACACAGAGGTTCACAGAGTTTTTATATATGCGCCGCAGGCGCAATAAAACAAAAGCTTTTCTCTGTGTTCCTCTGTGTCCTCTGTGGTTAAAAAAAGCTTTTTATTTGCGCGCATCCAGACCATTCAAAT
>DRLE01000214.1 GCA_011051475.1 Gammaproteobacteria bacterium | reverse complement strand
AGATGATTGGAAACCTTCGGTGTAATCAGCCTGACATCCACCCCCCTGTGACGTGCAATCTTCAGGGCATGGGTAAAACATTCATCGGGAATAAAATACGGAGTAACGATCCAGATGCGCTCGGTGGCGCTATAGATGGTACTGATAAGCGCCTCAAGAAGCGCATCACCCTTGATGTCAGGTCCCGACGGCACCACCTGCATCTGGACATCCCCCTGTTGTAAACAACCGGGGACGGCAGGATGACGTAACGGCTGCCCGGTCGCATACGCCCAGTCATCTTCAAAAATCTGGGCATACTGGTATACGGCTTCGCCACGGGTTCTGAAAAGCACATCTTCCCATTGGCTGTCCTTTCTGACCGGCCCCATGTATTCCTCGGAAAGATTCATACCTCCCGACAATAAGGTTTGTTCATCGAAAAGATAGATCTTCCTGTGGTTGCGCAGGTTGATATGGTTCTGGTAGGGCAGACGGAACAGAGGCATAAAAAACCTGACCTCGGCGCCGGCCCTGCGCAGCTTTTTCAGCGACCCCTGGAAAAAATAGGTCCGGTAGGATCCCAGCGAATCGATAAGCAGGCGCACCTCTACACCTTTCAGTGCTTTCTCGGTCAAGGCGCTGACAATATCCTGCGTCACGGCATCATGGCCAAACACATAAGTGCTCATGCTGATGCTTTTTTCGGCCTTGTGTATTTCCTCCATCAGCATTTCAAATGCCGCAACGCTGTCGGTCACCAGTTCAAAGCTGTTATGTTCACTGACACCGGCGATGCCGTTGGAACGCAATATGCCATCAATACTGTTCACCGCAATCCGGCTTTCACCGCCACTGCTTCTGATTTCAAGCGCGGACTTGCTGTCATCATCCGACTGCTTTCGCGTACCGATAAGAAAGTACAGCAGCACCGAAATATAGGGAAGCACGATCATGAACAGCAGCCATGAAATCATACTCGTCGGCGTGCGCCGCTGATACAGCATGTGTAACAGGGTAAGAACGATAAGAACCTCGCCGACAATAAAAACGCCGTGAAGAACCAGATAATCTATCAGCTTGTATTCCACGAATCATACCCTCGACATTTTCGGCCATATTAAAATCAATATAAGGACAAGAACTACTTCGACATGGTATTACAGTTAACCACAAATAAAAATGGCGTTCCGAAGAACGCCATTTTTGACAGTGCCTTTTCTTAACGCTATATTTTTTTGCGCCCTGCCATCCCGACCAGGCCAAGCAGGCCCGTTGCGAATAACCAGACAGCAGCAGGCACCGGCACGGCTGTAACCCGCAGGCCCCAGCTGTCTGCAACAGGCGCCCAATCATGCGGAATACCTGTGGCTGCACTTGTACCACCGGCTGAAGGTAGCGAAGTCGGCGGGTTAATATAACTGGCCACACCGCAGTTACTGCAACTTGCCGGATTAAGCCAGAATGTTGCCCAGTAGGTACCCGGATCCAGTGTCCAGGAAAGGCCGCTCGGGCCATACCAGTCGGGCGTGGTTCCCTGTGAAACGGTAAATGCAGACTCTAACAGCATTGTTCCGGGAAGATCATTACCCGAGCTGCTATCATTGGCAGCAATACCGCCATGCATTACAACGTCTGTCGGAGTTATAAAGGTATGCGCATGTGAGAATACAGACTGTATCGATGTAATGGTAACCACTGAATCAATGGTAAATTGCACCGCTTCGGTGGCAAAGGACGTCGAGAACCCCAGGTTATCTCCACGTGTATCCGGCATACCGGTATCGACGATCGTTGCCGCCTGTGCCCAGCCTGTCGTCATTAATATACCGGCAAAAACAGTTTGAAATAATTTCATATTAAAACTCCTTCTTTTTCATTTATCGTAAGGTAAAAACGTTGTTAATAACAAAAGAACACACCATCCATTTTTATATTGACTATTGACGTAAGTCTTAAAAACACATAGTCATTAACAACTTATTTCAGTATATAACCCGGTTTTTTGATTTAATATGATATAGATCAATCTGCGAATTTTTATTATCGCGCAGGCCTGCAGGAACAGAATCTTTCAATAAGTTATCGACCATAATGCTATCTGGCATGTTTTATGCTTGCGAAAGAATCTGCTATTAACGATATATAAACCATTTACTCACGACATACTTCCGGCAAATGTTGCCGGTCCATAATCACCTCATCACCGGATGGCAGTACGCTCCTTTGATTATGCATCCACACCACCATATCGCGAATAACCACCTCCCCCTGCAAATCCCGTGACAGCATATGATAGCCGTCGGGATATATCACCAGCCGCCAGCGCGACTCGCGCCTGTCCGGCAGACTTTCCAGCATGGCACAAAAAGCGCCCGGCGGGATAATCTCGTCGTGCTCACCATAAAGGATCAGGGCCGGCATTCTCAGCGCCGGACTGTTTAACAGGGCCGCTTCCATCAAATTGGTCAGACCGTAGATACTGTCGACGCGTGTTTCCTTGATAACCAGCGGGTCACGTCCCTGCGCGCGCAGCATTTCGACATTGTCCGATGGTTTGATATCCAGATCCTTACCGGTCAGTGTGGCCCCGGGGGCGATACGCGCCAGCATCTTCAGCGGCGCGGTCTGCCACCACGGCATGACATCCCAGCCCCACACTGCCGGTGCTGCCAGTATCACGCCCCGCACGCAGGTTTGTTCCAGTTGCTGCACCGCGCTGAGAATCAGCCCGCCGCCCATGCTGTGACCAATAACAAACAACGGCAGACCGGCATGCTTCTCACACAACAGACGCACCGTGGTCACGAGGTCGGACTGCATGACATCCAGCCCCGCCCAGATACCGCGCTGCGCCGTCCGGCCAAAACCGCGCTGATCGATGGCATAGGTGGTAATCCCCTTTTCTGCGAATACCGGCGCGCTGGCCGCGAAGGCATTGCTGTAGTCATTAAACCCGTGAAGACCCAGAACAATCGCCACCGGCTTATCAACCGACGGCCAGGTTTTTATCGGCAGGACATAGCCATCCTGCATAACAACGGATTCGGGCATCAGGCGGGGAAGTGATTCAGGTACATCGGCACGCACCTGTATTTTAGGGCTGCTGCATGCACTCGATAACAGAAGTAAAACAAGCAGTACAGAGAGTGTAAGTAAATACCTGGCGTTCGCTGACATAAGAACCAAAGGCTATCACATACCTCCTGGTAATCAGAGGCTTCATTTTATTGATACATGGTCAGCCCGGTTGATTACCCGCATAAGCAAAACCGTATTGCACGAGCGGGCATTAAACACTAATTCCTTAGCCCGAAAACCCAACGTCTACGATATCCCAAGGTGTTGAAAACTCGACAATATCATTTTTTTTTAAAATCACCTGACAAGAAAAAATCATTGCCTATACTTTGTTGACTTTTTTAAAAAGGAGCCACCATAAACTATGAAAACCAAGTCATCCGCTCACTCCTCCCTGGGCATAACAAAAAAAACAACCCTTAGAAAAAAAATTCTTTCCGCAGCCATTTTACAGGCGCTGGTCTGTAGCAGTGGCACGCTGTATGCGGCCAATATCACCGTCAACAGCGCAGCGGATGCGGTAACCACCGATGGCAACTGCACCCTGCGCGAAGCCATTCAGACCGCCAATACCGATGCCGCCGTCGACACCTGCGTGGCAGGCTCCGGCACAGATAACATCAGTTTTGATAACGCCCTGTCCGGCAGTACGGTAACTCTGGGCGGTTCACAGCTGGATATCACAAGCGATCTGACCATCGACGGCGATCTGGATAATGATGGCGCTCCAGACATCACCATTGATGCCGGCGGCGTATCACGCGCCATTAACATCGACGCCACCGCGGCAACCAGAACGGTAACCCTGGAAGGTTTGACGATTTCGAATGGTGGCAATACAGATTATGGCGCAGGTGTAAATTGTCAAGGTAATTACCAGTATGTCAGAAACTGCAATCTTACATTAAGTAACAGCAGGGTCACTGGCAACACCGCAAATGCCTCAGGTGGAGGCATCAGGGTTGACACCGGCGCATTGACCATTACCAACAGTACGGTTTCCGGTAACCAAACAACATATAGTTCAGGTGCCGGTATAAGTACATCACGTACTTCAGTTAATATCAGCGACAGCACCATCTCCAACAACACCGCTGGTGGCCGTGGCGGTGGAATGTATATCGGATATACCGGCGATATCACCCTGACCAACAGCACGGTTTCCGGAAACACATCAGCAGGCACAGGCGGCGGGATCTATGGGTATGGCAATATTACCCTGACCAACAGCACGGTTTCCGGCAACACCTCATCAGGCAGTGCCGGCGGGATCAATGGATATGGCAATATCACCCTGACCAACAGCACGGTTTCCGGAAACACCGCATCATCAGGCCGAGCTGGCGGGATCAATGCTAGCAGCTATGGCAACATCACGCTCACCAACAGTACAGTTTCAGGAAACACCGCATCAAAACAAGGTGGCGGGATGAATACTGAAGGTGGGAACATCACACTTACTAACAGCACAGTTTCAGGTAATTCAGCCGGAACAGATGGCGGCGGCCTGTATAGTTTTGGCAGTGTCAGCCTTACCAATAGCACCATCACAGCCAACAGCGCAGCCAACGCCGGGGCGGGTGTTTTTATTTCTCCTTATGGCGTGAACAACAACTCTTCAACCATAAGCATTGTGAACAGCATTATTGCCAGCAACACCCCCACTGGCGCCGCCACGCTGGCCGATTGTGTTGGCAATGGTGCAACTGTTAGTGCAGACACCAACAACCTGGTGACCGATAACGGCACTAACTGTGGGCTGTCACCGGACTCAACCGCCGACCCCATGCTGGGCGCACTGGCCGATAATGGCGGCCCCACGCAAACCCATTTACCCCAGACCGGCAGCCCGGTACTGGATGCCGGTGACAACGCAAGCTGTCCGGCAACGGACCAGCGCGGCGCCAACCGTGATGATGGCGCATGCGACATCGGCGCTGTAGAAGGCACGGTGTCGCTGATACCGCCCACCAGCATCGAGTTTGACAGCGCCACCGCCACGGTGAGCGAAGATGGCGGTACGGTGACGCTCACTCTGACACGATCAGGGAATACAGCAAACGCCATCAACGTGGATTACACCACGGCCGACGGCACAGCCACGGCGCCGGGCGACTACACCGCCAACAGCAATACCTTAAGTTTTGCTGCGGGGGTTACCACACAGACCGTTGTCATCACGATCAATGATGATACCGATGTGGAAGGTGACGAGGACTTCAGCGTTACCCTGAGCAACCCGCAACTGGTTTCCGGCAGCGGCACGGTTGCCATGGGCGCAAATACCGGCACGACAGTGACGATTACGGATAACGATGCGGCAGACGGTGGCGACACCACAAGCAGCACCGGCTCATCCGATAATAATGGCTTCCTGGGCATTGGTTCATTGCACCCCTGGTGGCTGTTGACGGGACTGGCAGCCTGGCTGCGCCGCAAGGTCAGAAAATAATATAGCTGCGCTTTAAGCAGGCTACCTGACAAAAATCCGCTCTTGCCGTTTATACGTAAGAGCGGATTTTTTTTGTCCGAAACCGAGCCGGCAGATTTTCCGTCATATTTAATTATGGAAGCATTAAGGAACCTCTGATTAATGTCATCTTGAGCAGAACGAAGTGAAGTCGATATGTCCATGGATGGACGGTATCAGGGTAACGCAGGAGCAGTTACCGGAAAGTTTTATGCTCCGTAACTCGTTGATCGCACAGTAGTAAAAGATCCTTCGACTTCGCTACGCTGCGCTCAGGATGACAAAATTGTTATTAATCAGAGGTTCCTTAATATTTTGCAGACATT
>DRLE01000213.1 GCA_011051475.1 Gammaproteobacteria bacterium | reverse complement strand
CCATTCGTGTTGACGGCCTCGCCTGCCCCTATTGCGCCTACGGCATTGAAAAAAAACTCAATCAGCTCGATGGCGTCAGGTTTATCGATATGGACCTTGATAAAGGCATCGTCACAGTCGAAACCCATGATGTAAAGCTGGACGACAGGCAACTGGAAAAACTGTTCAAGGATTCCGGCTTTACCTACCGCAGCAAAACCGAAACGGAAAAAGGCCAGTGAAAAAAACAGGTATCAACTCGGAATTGCATAGAAACACCGGCATCGGCTTTCTTGCCCTGTTTGCCAGCAGCGGCACCCTGGTCTGCTGCGCCCTGCCGATTATCCTGGTGTCGCTTGGCCTGGGCGCCTCCGTTGCCGCCATGACCAGCAGCTTTCCTTTTCTGATTACGCTCAGCCAGCACAAGATCTGGGTATTTGCATTTTCCGGCCTGCTGCTGGCCGTTTCCACCTGGCTGAGCTATCGCCCCGGACAACGTTGCCCGACGGATGAACAGCTGGCCCGGCACTGCCGGCGTGCAACAACGTGGAACCGCCGCATCCTCTGGAGTTCCATCGTCATCTGGTGCATCGGCTTTTTTGCCGCCTTCCTCGCCCTGCCCCTGCGCATGGCGCTTGATTTATAAACCACAGGAAACCTGACAATGAAAAAGAACCCGATCTTTTTTCTGCTTTTTATCCTTGCTGTACTAAACCCGATAGCGGTTTATGCCGGAAACTATTTTTACCAGGCTGATGTTAAAGGCATGGTCTGCGCTTTCTGCGCCTACAGCGTCAGCAAAAATATCAGCACGCTGCCGGGGGTTGATGCGGATTCTGTGGATGTCGACCTCAAGGCCGGCCATGTACAGTTTTATTCCAGCCAGCCGGTCGACGAGAACAAACTTGCCGGCGTATTTGCTGACTCCGGATTCACCATCAGCAATCTCAGGCGCTCCGATGCCGCTCAGGCACGCACAGAAACGGCAGCCGAACCGGCACTTGTCCTTGAAGTCCGCCCCGAGTGGATTGACAGGGCCGCTGGCCTGCTTGAAAGCCTGGGCGATCTTGCTGCCAGCACGCCATCACGACTCCTTATCAGCGGCCCGGTCGAGAATGAAGCCAAGTTGCTAAAACCGATACTTATGGGCCGCCAGCAGGTTATAAAAGTGCGCTTCAGCAATACCGACAGGCGTGATGCAGAAGGTGGCCGGCTTATAATAAAACTCTTTGACAATAACCAACCCTGAATCCGATAGACTACCGGCAATACCGGTATTTGTAATATCCTTCCTGATTATGGACAGAAAACGCACCATCAGCGTCGCCGCCGCCGAAGCCGGAGTGAATATTGAAACCATTCGCTACTACCAGCGTATCGGCCTGATCGAAGAGCCGGCAAAGCCTCTCAGCGGTTTTCGCATCTACCCGCAAGCCACGGTCAACCGGATACGCTTTATCCAGCGCGCCCAGGCACTGGGCTTCAGCCTGGCGGAAATACGCATACTGCTTGAACTGGATGATGGTAACTGCAAAAAGACACAGCAACTGGCCGAACAGAAGCTGGCCCTGATCCAGCAGAAAATCAATGATCTGAACACCATGGCAGGCGTTCTGAAACAACAGGTGAAAGCCTGCAAGACCAACACCGATACCGCCTGCTGCCCGCTTATCAGTTCTCTCAATAGCGAAGACGGATAAGCCGAAAAACCGGGGTCAGAGTCAATAAACCAGATGTGTATACTATATTGCACGCTCCCAGATTAAATTGACACTGACCCCGGTTTCTTTTTCGCTTGACTCCGTACCATAGTACGGTGCTTATACTTCATTCAGTCACATACAAACCGGACTGAATAATGAAACTGTTCAATATTTTCGACACCACCGGCGCCCTGGGCGCCTTTACCGCAGCCATGGGCTGCGCTTCCTGCTTTCCTGCCCTGGGTTCGCTGGGCTCGGCTCTCGGCCTGGGCTTTCTGGCACAGTACGAAGGCCTGTTTATCAACACCCTGCTGCCGGTTTTTGCCGCCATTGCCCTGGGCGCCAACCTGTTTGCCTGGTTCTCACACAAAATCTGGTACCGCACGCTGGCCGGTATTACCGGCCCGAGCATGGTACTGCTGACCCTGTACCCGTTGTGGTCCTACGCCTGGAGCACCTGGCTGCTTTATGCCGGTATCGTCCTGATGCTGATCGTGGCCATCTGGGACATTATTTCACCCCCGCACAAGGTCTGCGGCAGCTGCACGGTTGACGAAGGAGAGCACAGCCATGTCTGATTGCTGCAATTCCGGTACCTGCGACACACCGAGCAGTACAGCGAGCGAAACGGCAGACAAAACACCAGCCGCTGACAAACTGCATATCGCCATTATCGGCACCGGCTCCGGCGCCTTTGCCGCCGCCATCAAGGCAGCGGAACTGGGCGCGCGCGTCAGCATTATCGAAGGCGCCGATATGATCGGCGGCACCTGTGTCAATATCGGCTGCGTGCCCTCGAAAATCATGATTCAGGGCGCCGAGACCGCCTGGAAACAGCAGCACTTTAATTATGAAGGCATACAGCCGCAAACAGCAGTGATCGATCGCAGGGCCATGCTTGCCCAGCAGCAGCGATGGGTGGATGAACTGCGTTACGCCAAATATGAAAGTATTCTTGAGTCCAGTCCCGACATAAATCTGATCCGTGGCTGGGCGCGTTTCAGCGATGCACAGACACTGCTCATCAAAAAACATGACGGCTCGGAAGAGACCCTGCGGGCGGACCGTTACCTGCTGGCGGTCGGCGCACGCGCGGCCATACCGGACATTAACGGCCTGCGCGACACCCCCTACTGGACATCCACCGAAGCCCTGGTCGCCGACGATATTCCCGAACATCTGGTCGTGCTGGGAGGCTCGGTGGTGGCACTGGAACTGGCGCAGGCTTTTTTGCACCTGGGCGCCAGAGTCACACTGATGGCACGCAGCACCCTGCTGTCAAAAGAAGATGATGATCTGGGTGCCGGACTCAAGCCACTGCTGGAAGATGAAGGCATGGAGATTATGCTGCATACCGTTCCCCATCGTATACAGCATGACGGCAAACAATTCAGTATCAGTACAAAGGATGGCGACGTCAACTGCGACCGGCTGCTGGTTGCCACCGGCAGACAATCCAATGCCGATGGCCTGGCGCTGGAAAACGCCGGTGTAAAAACCACAAAAGCGGGGAATATCATTATCGACTCGCTAATGCAAACCAATGTTGAAAACATCTACGCCGCCGGCGACTGCAGCAATCTGCCGCAATATGTCTATGTCGCCGCCGCCGCGGGCAGCCGCGCTGCGCGGAATATGCTGGGGGAGAAAATCCGCCTTGACCTGTCGACCATGCCCGCCGTGGTCTTTACCAATCCGCAGGTAGCCAGTGTCGGCCTGAGCAGGCTGCAGGCAGCAACCCAGGGTCTTGAAGTAGAAAGCCGCACCCTGCCGCTGGAGAACGTGCCCCGCGCCATTGCCAATATGGACACCCGGGGCTTTATCAAGCTGGTCGCGGAAAAGCACAGCGGTCGCCTGCTCGGCTGCCAGGTGCTTGCCGACAGCGCCGGTGAAATCATCCAGACAGCCGCACTGGCCATTCACAACCGGATGACGGTCGAGCAACTGGCCGAACAGCTGTTCCCCTATCTCACCATGGTCGAAGGTCTGAAACTGGCCGCACAGACATTCAGCAAGGATATCAGCCAGCTTTCCTGTTGCGCTGCTTAAGACAGCAAACCACCATAAAAAACGGCGCGCAATACCCGTTGGCATTGCGCGCCGTTACTTCCCTGTCCGGCTGTCTTATTCGACGACGATAAACTGCGTCATCATGGCATGGTCCTCATGCTCCAGAATATGACAGTGCATCATATAGGCCGAAGT
>DRLE01000212.1 GCA_011051475.1 Gammaproteobacteria bacterium | reverse complement strand
GTTCTTTCAGCTCGAGAAATTCATGGCATTCGCGTTTCCAGTCGCGGTGCATGATCAGCGGCAGGCGATAAGCAACCACGTTGAGAAAGCTGCCGACCGAAAGCCCGAAGAAAAGCACAGCGCCGTAAAACAGCCAGGGCGATGCCTCGAAAACGCTGATCAGATTGTCCAGTATTGTCATGTTCGTTCTACACCACTTCGCCCATTTTGAAGATAGGCAGGTACATGGCAATAACCAGGCCGCCAATAACCACGGCAAGGAAGGACATAATCATGGGTTCCATCATGGCGGTAAGGTTGTCTACGGCATCATCAACTGCAGACTCATAGTATTCAGCAACCTTGTCCAGCATTTCATCCAGGGCGCCGGATTCCTCACCAATGCCGACCATCTGGATCAGCATGTTCGGAAACAGCTCCTTGTTTTGTGCAAGGCTGGCCTGTAGTGTAGTACCTGCTGCGATATCGTCACGTACCTGCAAAATGGCTTTCTGGTAGACGCTGTTACCGGAAGCGCCGGCCACGGATACCATGGCTTCAACCAGTGGTACACCGGCGGCGAACATGGTTGCCAGTGTGCGGGCAAAACGGGCAATGGCCGAATTGACGGTAAGCACACCAAAGGCTGGCAGTTTCAGGGCCAGTCTGTCGAGAAATTCACGGAAAGCTCTTGAACGGATCTTGGCCTGTTTGAAGCCGTAAACCATGCCGCCGATGCCGAAGATAACAAACCAGATATTCGCCACCAGCCAGTCGGACAGTCCGACAACGAACAGGGTGAAGGCCGGCAGTTCTGCGCCGAAACCTTCAAACATTTCGGCAAAGGTCGGTACCACGAAAATCAGCAGAATGGCGGATACGACGACGGCGACAACCAGTACAATGATCGGATAGGTCATGGCCTTCTTGATCTTGGTTCGGAGCGCCTCGGTTTTTTCCTTATAGGTTGCAACCTTGTCCAGCAGGGTTTCCAGGGCACCGGATTGTTCACCGGCATCGACCAGGCTGACAAACAGGTCGTCGAAATAGGCTGGATGCTGGCTTAAGGCATTAGCCAGCGTGCCGCCGGCCTCAACATCTGCCTTGATCTGCATAATCAGCTTGCCCATGGTGGGATTGGAATGCCCCTGGCCGACGATATCAAAGGCCTGTACCATGGGAACACCGGCTTTCATCATGGTTGCCAGCTGGCGACTGAATACCGCAATGTCCTTGGTGGTAATAGGTTTTTCCTTGGGTGCGAACAGGCCGCCACCTTTTTTCTTGACCTTGCCTTTTTTTGGCGTCAGCCCCTGTTTGCGCAGTTCGGCCTTGACGACGTCAGCGCTGGCGGCCGTCATTTCACCTTTGACGGTCTGTCCTTTTTTATTGGTACATTCCCAAGAATAGGTTTCTGTTTTTGGCTTTTTCAATGCCTTTGCTTTCGCCATGGTTTCAATCCTGATGGTTTAGTCTTTGGTTACCCGGTTAATTTCTTCCAGGCTGGTTACACCGGCAATCACTTTCTTGATGGCGGACTGCCTCAAATCATCGATGCCTTCCTTTCTCGCCTGATCGGCAATATCGATGGCATTGCCGTTTTCCATGATAATGCGGCCGATTTCCTCCGAAATCGGCAGTACCTGGTAAATACCGACACGGCCCTTGTAGCCGTCACTGCACTGGTCACAGCCAACGGCCTTGTAGAGTTCCGGTTTGGCATCGATCTGTTCCGTAGTAAAACCTTCCTCTTCCAGGGCCGGTCTGGGAATATCAATCTTCTCCTTGCAATTGTTGCATAAACGCCTGGCAAGGCGTTGCGCGATAATCAGTGAAACGGCAGAGGCAATATTAAACGGGGGGACACCCATATTAACCAGTCGGGCCAGGGTTTGCGGGGCGTCGTTGGTATGCAGCGTAGACATGACCATGTGGCCGGTCTGTGCGGCCTTGATGGCGATTTCTGCAGTTTGCAGGTCACGAATCTCACCCACCATGATGATGTCAGGGTCCTGTCGAAGGAAGGCTCGCAGCGCGGCCTCAAATGTGAGGCCGACTTTTTCGTTGACGTTAACCTGGTTAATGCCTTCAAGGTTGATTTCCGCCGGGTCTTCCGCCGTGGAAATATTGGTATCCGGTGTATTGAGAATATTCAGGCCGGTATACAGGGATACGGTTTTACCACTACCGGTGGGGCCTGTTACCAGGATCATGCCGTAGGGATTGGCCAGTGCATTAAGGTAAAGCTCTTTCTGTTCCGGTTCATAGCCCAGAGCGTCAATACCCAGGGTGGCGCTGGACGGGTCGAGAATACGCAGCACGATCTTTTCACCGAACAGCGTGGGGCAGGTGTTGACACGAAAGTCGATGGCCTTGTTCTTGGAAATCTTCAATTTGATGCGACCGTCCTGCGGGATACGCTTCTCGGCTGTGTCCATGCGTGACATAACCTTGATGCGGGCAGAAAGCTTGGGGCTCATCGCCAGGGGCGGTTTTGCGACCTCGCGCAGCACGCCATCGATACGCAGGCGTACGCGGTAGCTTTTTTCATAGGGCTCGAAATGAATATCGGATGCGCCTTTCTTGATGGCATCCAGCAGGATCTTGTTAATGAAGCGTACAACCGGCGTATCATCGACGCCTGAGTCGGCGTCTTCTTCCTTTTTCTCTGCATCGGGGTCGGAAAAGTCCAGGTCATCGAGATCCTCCATATCCTCGCCGAGCATCTCGTTCATGGCTTCTTCCTGCTCTTCGAGCAGTTTTTCCACCATTTTCGTCAGTTTGTCTTCCTCAACCAGGATGGCCTCGGTGTTAATCCCGGTCTGGAACTTGATATCGTCAATGGCAGCCAGGTTCATGGGGTCGGAAATACCGACGTAAAGGTTGTTGCCACGTTTGTAGAGTGGCAGGGCATGGTGTTTTTTAATCAGCTTGTCATCGACAATGTCACGGGGTATGGTTTCGGTGTCAAGCGCGTTTATATCAAAAACCGGGAGACCGAACTCCTTCGAGGCCTCCATGGCGATCTTCGATGCCGGCAGAATATTATTGCTGACGAGATAATGGGTGAAGGTGACTTTTTCCTTGCGCGATTCTTTTATGGCATTGATTGCCGCTTCTTCGTTCAGGAGACCGTCAGTGACCAGCTTTTTGGGTAGCCCGTTTAATTTTATTTCCGCTGCCATTCTCGTGATCCATACCGGATAGTATCGTTATTATTAGCATTGAGTGGACAATAGAATTACTCAATTTGTATTTGTTGAGCATAGCTTATTATTGAAAGATTGCCATATTCGCCGCGGCATGCCGGTGTTTAATCAGTATCCTCCGGGGGAACGGCGGCGCTGCCGATCAGGTGGTCGTTATTGAAGACAAGAACGATGTTCCGGTACCTGGATTCCAGGCCTATATACCGGTTATCCGCAAGTTGCGTGCCTGTTTCGTCCAGAATCGCCTGAATCTGTGCTTTCATCTCAGGATTGTTCTGAATGATATCTTCAATATCCAGGTTATACCTGTAGACCTCTTCCAGGTGATCTCTGAGTGGACGATACAGTTCAATCTGGTGATGTGGCGGGATGTTCTGGTTCTGGGCCCTGTCCACTACCCTGTCCCAGCCTTCGCGGGTTGCCGGCCTTTCAACAAAAATATAAGCCGGCGTTGTCTTACTGAACTGTCTGAGTCTGTCCAGTGAGATACCCTGGCTTTCAAGCGCTGTGGCGGGGACGGTATAGAAGCGGTCTTCCCAGAAAACGGCAGCGACCGGCCGCTGGTTGTAGACGGTATAGATGCCCCAACCGAGTGCCAGCAGCTGGAACAGAACGATAATGGAAATGTCGGTTCGCAGTTCTTTAGCCGGTTTTGTCGGCTTGTAGACTACCAGTGTCAGCAATGGACCAATAACCAGGTCCACCAGGGCGACGATCCTGATGCCCTGCCAGCCACCGGAGGCAGAAAAGAAGGGAGACGGGTACCACAGTTTCAGTAATACGTAGAGGAATATGGAAAATACAAGAAGACTGCAGGCAAAGTGTATGGCAAATGCGCAGAAGCGACTGTTACAGTTGATTTTCATAGGATGGTTTTTGTTGTCTGTTCGCCAGCCTTTACCGGACTTAAGATTGGTCTACAGCCTTGTTTAACAGATAACAACCGTTTTGCAGGTTCCACCCGAGCTCCACTGTATGGGCGGGATGACGCCGTTCGGGGTCAGGGTGAAGGTAATCTGGTTACCGGAATCGTCGGTAAGTGTGCTGGTAGCCAGGATAACGCCGTCGGTGACGGTAACGCTACTGACATAGCCTGATGCACCTGATGCAGCGGGAATGCCGGATGAGCCGGCGTCGGCATCGGCAATATTGGTAAGTCTTCCGGTCTGTACCGCCGTTTCAAATGCATTTTTGTACGGGGTGGTGGCCAGAATAACTTCGGTAAACTGTGAACGCCTGGTATAGGTTTCGTAAGCGGGGATTGCGACTGAAGACAGAATGCCAATAATTGCAATCACAATCATGAGTTCGATTAAAGTGAATCCTTTGCTGAATCCTTTGCTTGCTTCTATGCGCGCTTTCATCGGCATCACCTCTTTCGTGCGGGGAAAAAAAAGGCGAAACACCCTTGCGGGTGTTTCGCCTTGCATCAGGTTTTAACAGAAACCTTCAGCCTGGCAGGAACCACCTTCGGTCCACTGAATAGGAGCGGTAATACCATTTGGCGTCAGGGTGTAGGTTACAGCTGCGCCGGCAGAGTCTGTAATAGTACTGGTAACGGTAATAACGCCATCAGTCATGTTGACAGACGTAATAACACCACTTGCACCGGCGGCAGGCGGAATACCGTTAGTACCGGCATCGGCATCAGCAATAGCAGATAAACGACCGGTCTGGGCAGCAACTTCAAATGCACTCTTGTAAGGTGTGGCTGCCAGAATTGCTTCTGAGAATTCTGCACGTTTGGTGTAGGTCTGGTAAGCAGGCAGTGCTACTGAAGCCAGAATACCGATAATCGCGATAACGATCATTAATTCGATTAATGTAAAACCTTGTTGAACTTTTTTCATGGGTCTCTCCAGATAAATTTGTATGTAAAAAACAGTTTGTTTTTTATTTATGTCTTTTAGTTCAAGACTGGTTTTTATAATGCAGGGTGCGTGCCAACTTTTCCGGATTTAAGAAATTCCTTGTTAATCAATATGTTGCGATTGTTTTGCAGGCGCGAAGGGACATGCCCGAATTGTCGTTAGTGTTATTATCTGACAATTTTGTAACACAAGAGATGGACAAACTGCCGGTAGTATCTTTCTGCCATGTCATAACAGGTCGTTCCATACCTGTTTATTGCCGGACTTTATATAAAGTGTATATCAACGGGTGAGGTAAAAGGCCGGCCGGGACGCTGGCGGCTTTATTCGATTTCAAGCTTTTGCAGCCGGTAGCGCAATTGTCTCAGGCTTAAACCGAGTAGTTTTGCCGCAGCGGTTTTGTTCCAGCGGGTCTTTTCCAGTGCCTGCATAATGCTCTGGCGTTCCTGATCAGCCAGGTCGAGTGAGGTTTCCACGGTATTCTCAATGGATGTGTCTGTAGTGACCGTTGCCTGATGTGTCTGATTGATCGTTGCCGGTTTCAGCTGAAGATCTGATTTGCTGATACGGTTATTATCCGACAGCGCAATAGCCCGCTCCAGTATGTTTTCCAGTTCACGGACATTGCCGGGGAAAGGGTAATCCTGCAGGGCGTCCAGTGCATCAGCCTCTATTACCGGTTTTTCCATGCCCATTTTGCTGGCCAGCTGCCCCAGTAACTGTTCAACAAACAGTGGAATATCCTCCCTGCGTTCACGCAAGGGCGGAATCGCAAGTTCAATCACGTTGATGCGGTAATAAAGGTCTTCGCGAAATGCGCCGTCGGCCACCAGTTGAACCAGGTTCTTATGACTGGCGCTGAGTATGCGCACATCCACCGGGATTTCCAGCGAGGCGCCGACAGGTCGCACGGCTTTTTCCTGGATAACGCGCAGCAGTTTTACCTGCATGTTCAGCGGCAGCTCGGCGATTTCATCAAGAAACAGGGTGCCGCCCGAGGCAGCCTGAAACAGGCCTTCCTTGTCGGAGTGAGCGCCGGTAAAACTGCCCTTGAGGTGACCGAAGAATTCACTTTCCATCAGTTCTGCTGGAATGGCGCCGCAGTTGACAGGAACAAAGGGGCCGTCGCTGCGCGAGCCCTGCTGGTGAATCATTTTTGCCACACGTTCCTTGCCGCTACCGGACTCGCCGTGAATAAAGACGGGGGCCTGGTTGCGTGCCAGTTTGCTGATGTTTTTAAGCAGGTTCTGTACAGCGGCAGAGGAGCCGGTAATGGTTAGCTGGTTGTTATCGGACCTGTTGCTGTTATCTGTCTCGGGCAGGGTTGTGGCGGCCGATATCAGATTGCGCAGGATCTGCAGGTCTACCGGCTTGGATACAAAGTCGAAAGCGCCGGCTTTCAGCGCCTTGACCGCCGACTCCATGTTGCCATGGGCGGTGATAACGGCTATCGGCAGGTCGGGGTGTTTTTCCTGCACATAACTGACCAGGTCGATACCGTTGCCATCGGGCAGGTTCATGTCCGTCAGGCAAAGGTCGAATTTTTCTGTTTCAAGCAGCACTTTGGCATCGGTCAGGTTCAATGCGGACCGGGAGGTGATATCCATACGCATCAGGGTGATTTCGATCAACTCGCAGATATCGGCTTCGTCGTCAACTATCAGCACTTTTTTAGCTGTCATAAACAGGCCCCGGGGTATTAATGTTTGAGTGGAGATAAAAAACAGATTCGAAAACAGCTGCCACCGCCGGGCGGTGGAATATAACGGATTTTAGCACGGTTGCTCTCGATGACTTCCTTGGTGATATAAAGTCCAAGGCCGGTGCCGTCACTACTGGTGGTAAAGAAAGGGTCGAAAATATGACTGCGCGTTTCCTCATCGATGCCGGCCCCGTTGTCGATAATATTCATGCATGGCTGTTGCAGATCCGGGTCTGTTTCAGCCTGTATACTGATCATTATATTATTGTGTTCCATATGTGAATGGTTGATGGCATTGCTGCACAGGTTCCACATCACCTGGTGCAGCTGATCATTATCAAACAGTATCTCCATGTCCTCCGGTATGACCCTGATCTGTATCTGGTAGGCCTGAAGCTGGTAGTTTGCAATGAATTCATCGCGGAAGTTCTGCAACCAGGCCAGCAGCCTGATAGCTTCTGCATTGCCCTTCTGCTGGCGCGACAGCTGCAGTACGTTTTCCACGATACCGTTCAGGCGTTTGACCTGGGTATTGATAATGCCGGTCAGTTTTCTGTCGGCTGCGTTTTCGCTGCTTTCACCCAGAAGCTGGCCGGCATGGTTGATGGCTGCCAGCGGGTTGCGGATTTCATGGGCGATACTGGCGGTCAGGCGGCCAAGTGAGGCCAGCTTGATCTGCTGAAAGCGCTGCGCCAGCTGGGTGGCATCCTCCAGAAAAATCAGGCTGCGTCCGTTCAGTCGCTTGTTCGCCGGCAGGTTGTGGTCTATTTCACTGAAACCGGGCTGTAGATCAGGCAGCCCCTGCGCCTGCTGAAGCGGGCGATGGTTCTGTACGGTATTGTTGAGCCAGTCGGCAAAACGCTGGTACAGGTCCGGAGCAATATCCTGCAGGTAGCTGTGAGCGTTTATCTGCTTCTTTCCCAGCAGCTCCATGGCGGCATTATTGGCCATAATAATCTGACCGCTATTATGAACCACGATAATGCCCGTGCGCATGCTCTGGATAATGTGGTCGTTCATCTGCACGATGCTTTCGAGTTCGTGGCTGGTCTCGGCGGCCAGTTTTTCGGATTCCTTGAGGCGCCTGGCGGTATAGGTTGAGAGGTAGGCGGAAATGAAAATCAGTATGCCCAGCAGCCCGGCCTGGGTGAACGATGGTTTGTAGTCCAGGTAGGTGAATTCGGCGTAGACCTGCTCCCCGATTATGGCCAGTGCGGATATGGCGGCAAACAACAGGGTTAAACGCTTGGGCAGGAAAAGGCTGGTCATGGAAATGGTGATAATCAGCAGCATGCCCAGACCGCCGCTTACGCCACCCGTGGTGTGTACCAGCAGGACTATGCAGGTGATATCAACCAGCGTATGGAAAACGACCTGTTTGCACAGGCTGGGCCTGCGGTAGTAAATACCGACGGTAAAGAGCAGGGCCGCAACCAGATAGGCGGAGGAGATATAGATAAACAGGTCGGGATGGGAGAACTTCTCGCCAATCAGGCGCTGCAACCAGCCGTTGAGATAGATGGTAATAAAGACCAGGGCCAGCAGCGCGCGTGAATAATTAAACAGGCGCAGGCGATACCAGTTTTCGCTGGTATCGTAGACTTCATTGCTGTTACAACCTGTCCTGTTTTTCTGCACTTAACGTCTTGTAGGCTTTATGGAATTACATTGAGTATAGTTGTAAATTGCGTACCGGCACTGATATTGCATCCGGGCATGGTAAAATTCCGGTTTTAATCCATCAGACAGCCTTTATTATGAGCCCCTTGTCAGCAACTTCAGCGGATCAGCCTGTTCTGCGTATTGTCCTGGTGCAGGATTCCTTCCAGGTCGGTGATATCCACGCCAATGCCGGAAAGATTATTGATATCAGCAGGAAAGCGATACAGCAGGGTGCCGATCTGGTGGTTTTCCCCGAGCTGGCGTTGACAGGTTATCCTCCTGAAGACCTGTTGCTAAGACAGGGCTTTCTGCGCCAGACAGAGCAGGCCTGCTTGCGTATTGCACAGGCATTGAAGCAGGAAACCGCTGAAGCCGGCGTGCTTTTTGGCATGCCCCTTGAAGAAAACGGGGTGCTCTACAATGCTGCGGTGTATTTGCGTCAGGGTGAACTTGCGCAGCGATATTTCAAGCAGTCCCTGCCTAACTATTCGGTTTTTGATGAAAAACGCTATTTTATCCCCGGCGATCAGCCGCTTGTTATTGAGCTGAAAGGCTGCAGGATCGGTATTTTAATCTGCGAGGATATCTGGCAGCAGGAGATTGTCGCCCGGGTGAAACAGCAGGGTGCTGCAGCCATTATTGCTATCAATGCCTCTCCTTTTCATATCGACAAGCACCATGACCGCCTGGCCATGCTGGAGAAACACGCCAGGCAGTTCGCCTTGCCATTACTGTATCTGAATATGGTTGGTGGACAGGATGAACTGGTGTTTGACGGTGATTCGCTGGTAATGAATGCAGGGGCGGAGCTGGTCGCCCGTGCCGAGCGGTTTGAGCCTGCGCAACTGGCAATCGATTTTGATGGCAGCGAGGTCAGTAGCGCCGATGCGCTGGCGCCGGAACTGAGCACCGATGCGACCGTCTATCGCGCGCTCATCACCGGGGTGCGGGATTTTGTGCGCAATAACGGTTTCAGCGGGGTTGTTATCGGCCTTTCCGGCGGTGTCGATTCGGCGCTGACCCTGGCCATTGCCGTCGATGCGCTGGGCGCCGAAAACGTGCGGGCGGTCATGATGCCATCACGTTATACCGCCGACATCAGCCTGCAGGACGCCCAGGCCGAGGCGAAGGTGCTGGGCGTGCAATACGATATTGTCGCCATTGAAGACGTGTTTAACCAGTTTCTTGAAACACTGGCACCGGTATTCGGCGATGCGCCGGCCGATGTTACCGAGGAGAACCTGCAGGCGCGCTGCCGGGGTGTGCTATTGATGGCCATTTCCAACAAGTCGGGACGCATGGTGCTGACTACCGGCAATAAAAGCGAAATGGCGGTGGGTTATGCCACCCTGTACGGAGATATGTGCGGCGGTTTTGCGCCGATAAAGGATGTTTGCAAGACGCGCGTGTACCAGTTATGCCGTTATCGCAACAGTATCTCTCCGGTTATTCCCGAGCGCGTGCTGACAAGGCCGCCGACGGCCGAACTCAGGGAAGACCAGTGTGACCAGGATTCGCTGCCCGATTACGCCATCCTCGACCGTATACTGGAACTGTCGGTTGAGCAGGACCGGTCGGTGGATGAAATCGTGGCCGAAGGCATAGACCGCGAAACCGTGTTGAAAGTGGTGCGCCTGGTGCAGCAAAGCGAGCACAAGCGCCGCCAGAGCGCGCCGGGTATCCGCATTACCCGCCGCGCCTTTGGCCGTGACCGGCGTTATCCGATTACCTCGGGGTATCGACAGGCGTAGGTTTTGCCGCAAAAGAACGCAAATTTATGAAGCGTTTAATCCCTGTCATCCTGAGCGCAGTCGAAGGATCCTGAAGCTCGCAGCGAGCGCAGTGGCATAAGATTCTTCGACTTCGCTCAGAATGACAACATCGACTATTTGTGTTTATTCGCGTCCTTTGTGGCAAAAATCAGGATTTACTCTTGCCAAAATCATCCGACTTCGTCGGATTTCGAACATCGGAAAAATCGTTATAGTCAATCACGCGTTGTATATCCGCGGCCAGGTCATTGAGTTCCAGCTCCTGGTATGACTGCAGCATGATTTCCAGCGCCCGTTTGGTCCAGATGGTGTTGGGATAGCGGGTCAGGACTTTTTTTCCGCGGTTGGCGGCGGAAAGCCATGATTTGCGTTCCATATAGAATTCGGCGACCAGGATTTCCTTTTCCGCCAGCTGGTTGCGCAGATAGATCATGCGCTGGTAGGCATCACCGGCGTATTCACTGTTGGGCCAGCGCCGTACCAGGGTGGCGAAGTCGTTGAAGGCCTGTTCCAGTACCGCCGGGTCATGCTCGGCGGGGTGACGCGGGATCCAGGCATCGAGCAGCCCCTGGCCACGGTTGAAGTTGATCAGACCCTTGAGGTAGTACACATAGTCCATGTGCGGGTCACGCGGATGCAGGCGGGCAAAGCGCTCCACCGCGCTGGTGGCCTGGTCGAGTTCATCGAACTTGTAGTAGGCATAGGCGATTTCCAGCTGTGCCTGCTTGGCGTAGGGGTCGAAGGGGTAGCGCGCCTCCAGCGACTCCAGGTGCTTGACCGCAGTCTGGAATTCCGCCGAGTTAATCGCATACTGTGCTTCTTCATAGAGTTCCTTTGCCGACATGCCGGCGGTTTCATCATCGACGTCCGGGCCACTGGCGCAGCCGGCCAGCAATACGGCGGCAATAAGGCCTGAAAGAAGGAAAGCAGGGAATAAACGCATGAAAGAAGTTGTTAGTGTTGGCTGATAATTCGTTAGAATGGCGTATTGTAGCAAGGTTCACCGCAAGAGCGCATGTCTGAAGCACCGATAATTAAAGATTTAACCGAGGAATATGCCGGAAAGCGCCTGGATGTGGTGCTGGCCCAGCTGTTTCCCGAATACTCCCGCAGCCGTTTGAAGCAGTGGATAGAGCAGGGTCAGGTGCTGCTAAACGGTGAGCAGGCCAGGCCGAAAACGAAAATCATCGGTGATGAGCAGTTGCAGCTTAGTGTCCAGCCGATTGAATCGGAGGAAAACTGTGAGCCGGAAAATATCCCGCTGGATATCGTGCACCAGGACGCATCCATTATTATTGTCAATAAACCGGCCGGGCTGGTGGTTCATCCCGCAGCAGGCCACTACACGGGCACCCTGCAGAACGCGCTGCTTTATTTCGACGAGTCGCTGTCTGCAGTGCCGCGGGCCGGCATTGTGCACCGTATCGACAAGGACACCACCGGCCTGATGGTGGTTGCACGTAATCTGAGCG
>DRLE01000211.1 GCA_011051475.1 Gammaproteobacteria bacterium | reverse complement strand
GCTTTTATATTATCCGCAAATGAACGCAAATAAACGCAAATTATTACTTGATCTATTTCGTCCGGCCTTCGATCCCCACATCAAAAAACATATCGCTTCACTGAGAGTGAAACTTAAAACAGTTTTTATTAGCGTTTATTTGCGTTCATTTGCGGACAAATAATGCTTTTGTTTTTTTCGCGCCCTTTGCGTCCTTTGCGGCAAAAAAATCAACGCCGAATCAGCACACTGCAACCACGCTCGGTATCGACAAACTCCGTTTCAAACTCATCATGCTCCTGCATCCAGCAACGCACGATATCGCGTTCGTCCGGCCGGGAGGCGTCATCGAGAAAGATCAGGCACTGCCGGGCCAGGTGACTGCCCAGCAATGGCAGCGCAGGATAACGCGAGTGCTTCTGCATAACACCCGGCGGGCCGTCGATAACCAGCAGGTCGATACCACGTGGGTAAAAGTGCGTCAGATCATACCACTGGAACTTTCGGTTCCTGAGCAGGTAGTCCTTCATTGGCGCGTGAAGAACACTGGCATAGTCCGCCAGTCCGAAATCATCCAGCTGCTGCCGGGTCTGCTGCACAAACTCGGCGCCGTTCTCCAGACTGTAAACCCTGCCCTTCTCATTCAGCTGACAACAGCGGGAAAGCACCAGGGTACTGGCGCCGCTGCTGCATTCAACAATGGTTTCGGGCTTTTCGCGCAGACAGTAATCAGCCAGCAGGTGCAGAAAATCCGCGGCCGCCGTCCAGTTTTCATTAACCGGCAGCGACTGTTCCAGATGCAGCTTGTTTTCCAGCGTTTGGTACGAATGCATGGTCAGATACGCTCAATAAGGGACCCTGATCAGGTCGGGGAATGATTGTCATTTTAGTGAAAACTGTTTTTAATATCCATGTTACTGTTAAGAAATTTCTTGTGAACCTTTGATTAAAATCAACAATACATGTCGTAATCTGGGGTTTAATAACTCCCAATAGTGAGACTTTTTCTCTGTATCCGAGTATCCTTGTAATCTAACGCAAAATGAGAGGGAGGTAAGGCCGTATGATGAAACCAACCTGGTTGATTGTCGCCGATAACAGCATGGCCCGCATTTTTTTCACCAATATGCACAAAGGACCTATCCAGGAAATTGAAAGTTTTTCCCACGAAGAAGCCCGCCTGCATGAACACGAGATGACCAGCGACCTGCCCGGTCGCAGTAATGGCAAAGGCGGTGGTGGCGGCCATGCCTACACGGATGAAGTCAGTCCCAAGCAGCAGGAAGATATCAATTTTGCCCGGCAGATTGCCCACCACCTGGACGAGGCGCGCAAGGCCGGCAAGTTCAAACAACTGATACTGGTGGCCGCACCCGGCTTTCTGGGCAACCTGCGCAATATGCTGAGCCCGCAGACCAAGAACCTGATCAGTTTTGAACTGGACAAGAATCTGGCCCAGCTTTCACCCGAGGAAATTCGCAAGCATCTGCCCGAGCGCCTGCCGGGGTCCTAGCGCATACGGAAACCTGGCGTTAACCGATTCCGGTTTTTATCAGCTGCAGCTGCCCTTTCCGGCAATAGTCGGAAAAGGCAGCTGATATATAAAGCGCCGGCATGCGACATTTTGACGCAAACCAGCTTTCGCATTTTTGTTATGATGCCGGAAAACGACTTTACCGGAGCAACCATGAAAACAACCATCAGAACCGCCGAACATAAATGGCTTGCTTTTGCCATTACCTCACTCTTTTTACTGCTCTTTGCCATTCTGATGATACCGGCAAAAACCGAGGCCATGCCGGCCTTTGCCCGCAAATACAATGTCAGTTGCAATACCTGCCACGCGGCCTATCCGCGCCTGAATGAATTCGGCGAACAGTTCATTGCCGACAATTACCGCATGCCCAACTGGAAGGACAGCACGACAAAGACCGGTGACGACATGCTGGCCCTGCCCAGCAGTGTACCGCTGGCGCTTCGCACCCAGGCCTATGTGCAGGGCCGTGAGTCCTCCGCTGTCGATGTTGTCAGTGGCGAGACCGATACCGCCGACAACGACATGCAGGCGCCCTACCTGATCAAGCTGCTTTCCAGCGCGCCGCTGTCAGACCATATCAGTTACTATTTCTACGCTATCTTTGCCGAGAAAGGCGACAACGGCTCGGTTATCGTTGAAGACGCCTGGTTCTCGCACGATGATGTTTTCGGCACGGACATCAGCATGATGCTGGGGCAGTTCCAGGTATCCGACCTGATGTTTCCGCGCGAAACCCGCATGACCTTCCAGGACTTTATGGTGTACCGCATGGCCGGCCTGACCTATGACCGTGGCGCCGTTTTCAGTTACGATTTCAGCGCCGTCGATATTTCACTCGGCCTGGTCAACGGCAACGGCATTGAAGATAACAAGACCATTAACAGCCCCGGCTACAAGCGACCCGACCATATGTTTGACAATAACAGCGGCAAGTCGGCTTTCGGCCGCCTGGGCGGTGATATTGCCGGCATTAACCTCGGCCTGTTCGGCTACGCCGGAAAACAGTACAACGCGACCGGTGATGCCGGCATGGACAATGGTGATCGGCAGGCGGATAAAAATGCCTGGGGTATCGATATTTCCGGCAAGATCGGCTACAAGACCTGGTGGTTTGCGCAGGTCATACAGAACGACTGGGACGGCTTTATCAACGAGGGACAGCAGTATCGCTGGACGGGTGCCTTTGCCGGTGTTGACTATATTCACAATGACCACTGGACCTACTCGTTACTGTACAACTACGCCGACGCCAATGACCTGAAAAATACCGATACGGTTTACGAAGGTATCGACATTAACAGCCTTACCTTTACCACCTCGTATTACTTTATGCGAAATGTCAAAGGCATTATCGAGCTCAATGTCGACTTTCTGGATACCGTGGACAAGAGTGGTACTTACTGGACCGGTCACCTGACCAGTGAGAACTATGCCCTGGTCGGCTTTGATGCGGCTTTCTAGGGAACCTCAGATTAATAGTGATTTTGTCATCCTGAGCGCAGCGTAGCGAAGCCGATCGTTACATGGATGTAACTTATTAGGGCAATGCAGGAGCAATTGCCGAAGGATCTTTCACCTCTGTGTAATCAACAATTTACGGAGCATAAGATTTTTCGACGCCACTTCGTTCCGCTCAAAATGACATTTATCAGAGGTCCCCTAGCAACGTAGCCTGCTGGCCCTGATACAAACTGGCTGCAAGCGGCTGGCTTTTTCTATCAATACAACTAACCAGGAAGATCGTTGTTTTTAAGATAATACTCCACAAAATCATTAACCCTGCCCTTAGCAGAATACTGCTGGTACTCCTGCGTGCTGAATCGCCCATGGTAATCTTTTCGTAATGCCTTGCCATGGTTTTTTCGCCAGTCATTCTGGAAAAAGACAGCCCGCTTTTCCCGAATCCTGTAGTCGCCGTGGTAACGCCCTTCGGCAAGGTCAACCGCGTGCGCCAGTTCATGGACCAGCACGCCGCTTTTGTAGGATTTGTGCGAAGGCGTTATACGTTTGACATTAATATAGATAATCGCATCCACAGGCCGGTCTCTTTGCGATCCCCGCGCCAGCTTGTCGTCTGCTTCGGTATGTGATCGCGATTTCTTGCCACTGGCGTGCCAGGTTGCGCGATCATCGGTAATGGCCCTGATGCTTATATCAGAAGATGAGTGCCTGGCCGCATTAACCAGCTTGCGTAAAGTCGCCGAGCTGCCTTTGGCATCCTGCAGACAGTAACGCACCTTCGCGCGAAAATCTGACGAGCCCTGTATAACGATATCCGCCTGTGCCGCAACCGGAAACAGTACGGACAGTAATAACAGACATACAAGGGAAACCCGCCGCTTCCTGTCCGGCCCGCTCTCAACCATACGCATTCTCGCAAAAGTAACGTTGTATATTTTCCACTTCATCCCTGTTATCAAGCAGCGCCTGCACACAGTCCGCATCCAGGGTCTCGCCGGCCATCTTCTGCAGCTGCGCAAAGGCTTCTTCATTCGTCCATGCCTCCTTGTAGCAGCGCTTGCTGGTCAGCGCATCGAATACATCGGCGACGGCAACAATGCGCGCTTCCAGCGGTATATCGCTACCGCGCCTGCCCGCCGGATAACCGCTGCCATCAACCGACTCATGATGAAACTCGGTAATATTACGCAGGATTTCCACATAGTCGAAACCTTCCAGACCGAACTCCTTCAGAATTTCGTCGATAATCTCCCTGCCCTTCATGGCGTGTGTGCGCATCAGTTTTCTTTCTTCTTCTGTCAGACGGCCCTTTTTCATCAGTACTTCGTCAGGTATACCTATCTTGCCGATATCATGCAGGGGCGAGAACATAAAAACATGCTCGATATAGTCGTCTTCCAGGGAATATTTATCGGCCAGTGCTGTAGCAATAAGACGGCTGTAGCGGGACATGCGGTCGAGATGCGAGCCGGTTTCCGGGTCACGCAGATGGGTGATCTTGCTGGCGGTTTTCAGGGCGGCAGCCAGCGTCCTTATCGTTGAAAGCTCCTTGATCAGCATCAGGGATATCAGGTGCCCGAACACATCGATCTGCGCCAGGGTTTTGCTGTCGAAAACATCGGTCTGCGTGGAATTAAAGAACAGGAAGCCGAGGAAATCGCCATCGTTGAAAATCGGCATGGTGTAACTGGCGGCATAACCGGAACGGCCCAGGCGCTGCATGTGCTCATGGCTGCCATCATCAAAGGTCAGCATATTATTGATAATACGCGGCTGTTTTTTATCCAGTATGGCCTTGAGAGACGGCGCTTCCTCGATCGGCGCCTGGTAGTGCGGCAGCGGGTTATTATTGTCGCTGCTGTGGATAAAGGTTTTCAGTATGCGGGTTTTGGGATCGTACAGGCTAATGGCGATACGCGCGACATAGGGCAGGCTCTGCTTGATCACCTGGTGGATTCTGACCAGCTTTTCTTTTAGGGGTATGTGCTTGTTCAGGTCGTCAAGCGTATCGATATGCTCGCTCATGGGCACTGCCTGCAACGGTTGCTACTGACTACCAATAGTAGCACAGCAAATGCCACCTGCCTGTTCACACCCCCAGCCACTGTGCAAGTGCCGGCATATCCACCCTGGTCTGTGTGTCCAGCACACGGGAAAAGGGCTTTTCCTCCGCTGTCAGCGGCCGGTAATGCGCAAGCTGGTAGGTCAGTACGGCGCTGTCCGCATCGGAAACATCATTCCTGCGCTGCGCAATCCGCTGGCGCAATACCTCTGCCGGCGCCGTGGTTTCAATAATGCGAAAATCCACGCCCAGCCTGTTTGCCAGCTCGATAAACAGCTGACGCTGGGACTGCTTGAGAAAGGCTGCATCAACGATAACACTGTAGCCGGCATTGATAATAACTTCCGCCAGTGTGCACAGGTGCTTATAGGTTTTCTCACTGATCTCGGGCGAATAGATACCGCTATTAATGCCCTGCCTCTGCGGCGCTGCCTCTTTTGCTGCAAACAGGCGCTTGCGCTCCACATCCGAGCGGATGCGTATGGCGCCGGTTCTTTCCAGCAATGCGGAGGAAACGCTGCTTTTTCCCGAGGCCGACAGGCCGCGCATAATGATCAGCTTCGGCGATGCCGGGCGGCTGTAGCTTTCGGCCAGCTCGATATAGGACTCGAACTCGTCCAGTGCCTGCTTCGCCTCGGTTTCACTGATACCCGCCTGCTGCAGGCGAAGCACGCTGACCTTGGCCCTCACCATGGCGCGGTAACACAGATAGAACGGCAGTACGGCCAGCCCCCGGTAGTCACCCGTTATTTCAAGCCAGCTATTGAGAAAACGGTTAGCCAGTTCTCCCTGCTTTCTGTCCTGCAGGTCCATTACCAGAAAGGCAACCTCGCTGATGACATCGATCCAGCGCAGGCTGTCATTGAACTCGATACAGTCAAATGCCTGCGGCCGGCCCGCCTCTCCCGGCGGCCACCACATCAGGTTGCGCAAATGCATATCGCCATGACACTCGCGCACATAACCATCCTGTTTGCGCTGCGCAAAGACGATCTTTTTCTGCCCGAATACGCTCTCGCTCCATTGCTGCAGCGCCTGAAGTCGTGGGTCATAGCGTGAGGTATTGATATGCTCATCGATCTGCAGGAAGTTTTCCTCCACCGGCTGGTACACCGCATCCGGCTCGCCATAGGGCATGCTGCTGTCGGCCACCGCAATACGCTGGTGAAAGTCGGCCACCATTTTTGCAATGGCATCCATGTGCCGGGGCTCAAGCTTTCCGGCAGCAAGCATGACATCAAGCTGCGCATCCTGCGAAAACTGCCGCATCTGCACCGCGTATTCTACCGCCTCGCCCTCTGCGCCAACGCGCAGACCCTCATCGCCGGCCACAACCGCGACGACCCCGAGATAAATATCCTCGGCCAGACGGCGGTTAAGCCGGACTTCCTGCTCACAGTAATAGCGGCGTTTTTCAAGCGTGGAAAAATCCAGGAAACCGAAATCAACCGGCTTCTTGATTTTATAGGCGTATTCACCGGTAAGGATCACCCAGGAAATATGGGTTTCGATGAGCTGTATATCTTCTGTCGGATGCGGCCAGGCTTCCGCGTTTAACAGGGCATTGATATCAAAACGTTTCATCCTGTTTCAACCCGAAGAATAGCCTGCCCGAAGCGCCACCGTAGCGATCGGCACGGGATGCTGCCTCTGTGCAGCCGCTTACCTGTCTGAATCCGAAATGGCTTTTGCAATCCAGGCGACCACGCCCAGTGCCGCCAGCGCGACTATATGCTCGGTATGCAGAAAACCGTGTACCGACTCGACCGGAAGATGGCCGGGATGCGCCAGTGCGTATCCGCTGAATAACGGAAGAGATATTGCAAATAAGCGGGTTAATAGCGTTTTCATTATCTTACCTTTACCTTGATCATTTCATTGCCGTCGGGGTCGGTGAGGTGTACCGCACAGGCGATGCAGGGGTCGAAACTGTGAATGGTACGCAGGATCTCCACCGGCTGCTGCGGATCATACAGGGTATGATTGTCTTCCAGCGCCGCCTCGTAGGCCCCGGCCTGGCCCTTGCTGTCACGCGGGCCGGCGTTCCAGGTGCTGGGAACCACGGCCTGATAGTTCTTGATGGTTTCATCCTCGATTACGATCCAGTGTGCCAGCGCGCCACGCGGCGCCTCCATAAAGCCGACGCCCTGTGCCTGCTTCGGCCAGGAGGACGGCTCCCATAATACTTCATTGAAGGTGCGGGTATCGCCCGCCTTGATATTGACAATCAGGTCGTCATACCAGCCCTGCATGGCATCGGCGATAATCTTGGTTTCCAGGGTGCGCGCAGCGGTGCGTCCCAGTGTTGAGAACAGCGCATCAACCGGCACATCGAGCTTGTTCAGGGTCATGCCCACCAGTTCCTGCGTCTGTTCATGGCCGGTGGCGTACAGCATGAGTACGCGCGCCAGCGGCCCGACTTCCATGGCATGGCCTTTCCAGCGCGGTGATTTCAGCCAGGAGTATGACTGGTCAATATCAAGGTGCTCATACGGCGGTTTCGGTCCGGTGTAATCGAAAGTGGTTTCACCGTCATAGGGATGCAGACCGGTATCCTTGCCGCCTTCATAGCGGTACCATGAGTGCGACACATATTCCTGGATCTCACCAGGGTCATTCATATCAACCGGGTGTATGGTGCTGAGGTCGCGGCCCAGTATGGCCCCCGGCGGAATCATGTAACCGGCCACGTCTTCCATACCGTTGGAGGGGAAATCACCGTAGGTCAGGAAGTTGCCCAGACCTTCGCCACGACCGCCCCAGTCTTTATAGAAGCTGGCAATGGCCAGGGTATCCGGCAGATAAACCTGTTCCACGAAAGTCTGCATCTGTTTAATAATATCCTGCACCTGTGCCAGCTTTTTGGAATTGATTGCTGAATCGGAATTCAGGTCTATAGCGCAGGGCACGCCGCCAACCACAAAGTTGGGATGCGGATTCTTGCCACCGAAAATGGTGTGCAGGCGGGCCACGTCACGCTGCCAGGCAAGCGCTTCCAGGTAGTGCGAAACCGCCATCAGATTGGCTTCCGGCGGCAGCTTGTAGGCCGGATGCCCCCAGTAGGCCTTGGCGAAGATGCCGAGCTGGCCGGCCTCGACGAAGTCCTTCAGTTTTTTCTTCATATCGGCGAAATAGCCGGGAGAGGATTTGGGATAGCTGCTCAGTGACTGCGCCAGCTCGGAGGTGGCTTTCGGGTCTGCGCTCAGCGCGGAAACCACGTCCACCCAGTCCAGCGCGTGCAGATGATAAAAGTGCATGACATGGTCATGGATATGCTGTGCGCCGTTCATCAGGTTGCGAATCAGGTCGGCATTTTTCGGAATGCGGTAATCCAGCGCGTTCTCCACCGCGCGGATGGAAGCCAGACCGTGTACCAGGGTGCAGACACCGCAGATACGTTGCGCGAAGGCCCAGGCATCACGCGGGTCACGTCCCTTGAGTATGGTTTCAATACCGCGCACCATGGTACCGGAGGAATAGGCGTTTTCGATCCTGTTGCCGTCCATTTGCGCCTCGATACGCAAATGCCCCTCGATACGGGTTATCGGGTCAACTACAACTCTTTCACTTCCAGTCGATTCACTCATGCCTTGTCTCTCTCTTCATATCTATTCAGATCAGGATGCCAGATATTCTGACAGCAACTGGTACTGCCATTCATTTTCCGGAAGTGCCGACACATCACCGGATTCTTCATCGATCAGCATACTGGTTCTTGCCATGCGGCTGCTCATCGCCGCCTGCCAGGCCGGCCCGCCTGCCTTTGACTGCTCCGGCGGCGTTACCATGGCAATGGCTGCGCGGGCGACGAAATAGGCGGACTGGTCGTGCCAGCTGCCCTCCGCGCCACAGCGGGTATAGCTGTCCATGGCCACCGCCATTGCCGTTTTCAGGGCTTCTGCCAGCTCGGCGGCAGAAGCCTCCGGCCTGAGCGCGGTTTTAATGACACGCGCAATGCGCTCATCATTGCTCAGTTCATAAACATGCTCAACAAAACGCGCAGCCATGACCCGCTGCTGAACAGGATCAAGGCTCAGCAGCGCCTGTTTGAATTCTTTATCGTTTGTTATCTGGCTCATTTTTCCGGTTCTCTGTTTTCCAGGTCTCTTTTTTCTGGTTCTCTGGTTCTGGCTCTCTGGTGATAGTCTAATCGGCAAGGTGGTCGGCCAGCATTTCAGTCAGGCTTAACAGCGGGATATCCATATTGTATTCCTCCAGCGCGTCTTCAAGATTGAGCCGACAGTTCGAGCAGGCGCTGACAATGGCATCCGGCTTAATGGCATCCAGCTGTTCTTTCTTGCGCTGAAACACCTTGAGGCGTATTTCATCGGCGCGCTCATTGGAGCTCACCCCGCCACCGGCGCCGCAGCACCAGTTCATCTTGCCGGTATCCGGCATTTCTACAAAATTATCCGCCACCATGTCGAGCAGCGATCGCGGCTCATTGATAACGCCACCGCGACGCGATATCTGACAGGGGTCATGGTAGGTCAGTTTCTGCGTTTCCCTGCTGCTGATCTCAAGCTTGCCCTGCTCACGCAGCTCATTAAGCACTTCAAGAATATGACGAACCTTGAAGCTGAATGGCTTGCCGACCAGGTTCGGCCCTTCCCAGCGGATGGCCATATAGGCATGGCCGCATTCGGGACTGATAACGGTTTTGACTTTCAGCTTTTCGGCGGCATCGACGATGCGCTGCACCAGCTCGGCGGCAAGGTCGGAAACACCGATCTGTATGCCGCTGTTGGTCGCTTCAAAAGCCTCGGTGGAAATGGTCCAGCTGACACCGGCCCTGTCGAAGATTTTTGAAACCGCTTCGATAAACTCGGGGAAATTCATGATTTCCATGGAGGACAGCAGCAGCATATACTCCGCGCCCTCGACATCGACCGGTATGGTTTTGCCGGTCGATTCCTCCACGTGGCGAATCTGCGCCTGCAGTGCCGGCAGCTTGACGCCCATCGGACTGCCGATGGTAATGGCGCGCGTGGTGGCGCCAATCAGGCCTTCGGGCGCATGTCCGGCGACGGCCATGCCCTCACGGGTCTTGCGGATCATCAGGGCAATATCATTACCGACGGGGCAGACCATGGAACAGCGCCCGCAAAGCGTGCAGGAGTCATAAACCAGCGTTTCCCACTCAGTCAATAACTTGTCATCGACTTTTTTGGTCAGACCGAACAGCTTGCCGATGCGGCCTAGCAGGGTGTACTCCGATTTCCAGATACGGCGCAGCGGCTCCACCTTGTTGATCGGCATGCGCTCCGGCTCGCCGGTTTCGGTATAGAACAGGCAGGCATCGGCACACATGCCGCAATGCACGCAGCTGCTGAAAAACGCGGCCACGGTTGAATCGACCTGCTCCTTGAGAGCATGAATACCTTTTTCCAGTGATGCGCTCATGATGCCACCCCCCGGTAACCGGAAATTGCGCCGTTATACCAGCGCGCCATAAACAGGGTAAAGGCGTGCATCAGCTTGGTAAACGGGAACAGGACCAGAAGAATCTCGACGCTGAGAATATGAATAGCCAGCAATGTTGGCGCCGGCAGACCGATACGGTGAAAGGCCATATAACCCGTAACCAGCGGTGTAATGGTCAGTAGCCAGGCCAGGTAATCGCCCGGCGTGTTCAGAAAACGCATGACCTTGTTGCTCATGCGACGGGCAATAATCGTCAGCAGGGCGATTATGCTGATAACCGCCAGTGCGTCGATAACCGGTGTCGGCAGTGACGGCCAGCTCAGGCCGAACACCTCCTTGAACATCAGAATATGCGGCGCAAAAAAGAAGATGCTCAGCAGCAGGCCGGTGTGAAAGATATAGCCGGAAACAATGGTGAAGGCGGAACGCTGAAAGGTGGCCTTGTCATGCATCGAACGCGTCACAATGGTGCGCAGGCCGCCCAGCATTTCCGACCCTCTTGCCTCAGCAAGATTTTTCTTGCGCCCCAGCATCAGGATTTCGAGAATACGGATAATCACGCCGGCAACAAAGATAACCGCCGCAATCTGGAAACCCGGCCCCCTTACCCAGTCCAGAAACTCTATTTCACTCATTTTCTTGCCCTCTTTTAATTTGCTACCTGCCCCTGCTGCACACCGGGCGGCTTATTTGTTCAGGTCTTCAAGCTTGACTTTCTGGTGAGTCGCCTGTGCCTTGCTCTTTTTGGCACGGTTCAGGGCGCCAACAGCAACCCCTGCTGCGGCTGCGCCGGCGGCCGCGTAAATAATATTCTGCGTAATATTCTCGGTGGGCATGGAAAGCGCCTTGTAGAAACCGCCGCCGTCCCAGAAATCCGGTTCGGAGCAACCCAGGCAGGGATGCCCCGCCTCAATCGGAAAGCTGGTGCCGTCGTTCCACTTGGTGGTGGCACAGGCGTTGTAGGTAGTCGGTCCCTTGCAGCCGAGCTTGTACAGGCACCAGCCTTTTTTCGCACCTTCATCATCGAAGGTTTCGGCAAACAGGCCCTTGTCGTAAAACGGCCGGCGGTAACAGCGGTCGTGTATGCTCTTGCCGTAGAAGGCCATGGGCCGGCCGATATGATCCAGCTCGGGCAGTTCGCCGAAGGTGAGAAAATGGGTCAGCACACCGGTAATCACCACCGGAATCGGCGGGCAGCCGGGTACATTGATAATCGGCTTGTCCTTGATCAGATCGCCGACGGAAACCGCGCCGGTGGGATTGGGATCGGCATGCGGAATGCCGCCGTAGGCGGCGCAGGTACCCACGGCGATAACCGCGGCAGCGCCTTTGGCGGTTTCCATCAACATGTCATGGTTGCTGACACCGGCAATGGTGGAATAGCCGGGGTTACCCATGGGAATGGAACCATCGACGATCAGCAGGTATTTGCCGAAGTTCTCTTCCATGGATGCAATGCGCGCCGCCTCGGCGTGAGTGCCGGCAGCAGCCTGCAGGGTATGATGATAGTCCAGCGAGATATGATCGAAAATCAGGCTTTCAATCGTGGTGGAGTGAGAACGGGTCAGCGACTCGGTACAACCGGTACATTCCTGGAAAGACAGCCAGATAACCGACGGTCGCCTGGCTTTTTCCAGCGCCGCTGCAATCGCGGGCACCATGCTCGGCGGCATGGCCATCATTGAGGCGGTGGCGGCGCAGAACTTGAGAAAACTTCGGCGCGATATGCCGCGTTTGCGCAATACCTCGCCCAGTGTTAGATCGGCCTGTGCCGTGTTTTTCCTGTCACTCATGGTTTGTCTCCACCAGCTTCTGTCTTGTTTTTTTTCAGTGTTTCAGTTCTGTGTCCGCTTTCTCTTAACCGCCTTCGTTATTACCACCCGTATCCTGCAGAGCCTCTGCCAGACGCTGGCTGGCATCGATCATATCAGCGCTTTGTGAACAAAGTATGTCGGGCATGACCGTCACTTCGATAAAGCGACCGATGATTTCTTCATTCTCGTTATAATGACTTATCAGCCAGACACCGGCATACTGTGTTTCAATAATTTCGCTTTTGCCCAGCGCATCAAGTTCCGCGCGCAGTTCACCACGCCCCAGGGCTGTGAGTATTTTTTCTTCCTCGCCCGGTGCAAGGGGAATACTGCGCAGGTCGATAACGCTGCTCTCTCCGGTTTCAATCAGTCTGTTCAGGGAGTGTCTGATTTCATGCAGCAATGGCTTAACATTCCAGGTCATGACGTTTTCGACCTGAATATTAAACTGTGGTGACACAATGGATTGCTTCACCTCTTCCCTCCCGTATTGATTTTTATGTTTCAGTCTTCCTTCTCTGTCTGAAACGGATTATTTTTTTTACACTACACTTACAATAATGCATTTACGCGACCGAAAGGTCTTGATCTATATTAAGTTTTTGCCATTTTTCGACCAGATCCAGAGCGGACGCCACCGCCAGCGGTAAAGCCGCCTGTACCGCTTCGGTAGGCTGCATGCCCCAGTCCATGGTTTGTGGCTGAATCCCGATCAGGGCGCGGTTTTCGGGCAGGTGTTCGGTAAGCCGGGCAATATCCAGCAGATCAAGCAGGCCAACCTCATGCGGGCTGCGTTTGCTGTTACCCAGGAAATGATCCATGTCCGCGCCAACATAGGTCTGCACACTGCCCGGCGTCTGCTGCAACTCGGCGGCATCAAAAACGATCAGGTTATTGCAGTCCTCTATCCAGCTGGCCAGGGTAAAACTGAGAGTGCCGCCGTCAAGAAAGGTCATGTCGGGCAAATGGGAATGGTTTGACTGAAAGAGATTAAGCGCATGAACGCCTGCTCCCTCGTCGGTAAGCAGGGTATTGCCAATGCCGAGAACCAGCGTTTTGAGATGACTCATACAAGCCCCTTTAAGGCCCCTTGCAGGACGCTTCAATATTCTGCCTGAATATTCACTCTGGATATCCGGCATATATTTTTTCCTATCGTATGCCTGCTGTTGACACAGGTCAAGCATGTAGCGTATTTTCTAGAGTTATTATTATCTAAACCAAGCAAGGGACAACCTTATGTGCCTGGGTATACCCATGCAAATACAATCGATTGACGGCTTTAACGCGCATTGCGAAGCCAAAGGGGTTAGCCGCGAAGTCAGTCTGTTTATGATGCAGGAAGAAAACCTGCAGCCCGGCGATTTTGTCGTGGTGCACGTGGGCTATGCCATACAGAAAATAACACCGCAGGAGGCGCAAACCGCCTGGGAACTGTATGACCAGATGCTGGCCGGTGAATAGAGAAACACAGCTTTATGCATGAACTCGCCATCTGCCAGGCACTGATGACACAGGTGGAACAGATTGCCGCCGAGCACGAAGCCAAACAGGTCAGCAGTATCATTATCGGTATCGGCCCGCTGTCCGGTGTAGAAGAACAACTGCTGCAACATGCCTGGCCCGTCGCCAGCGCCGGCAGCCTGGCCGAAGGCACGCAACTGACAATCGAGCCCCTGCCACTGAAGGTGCAATGCACACAGTGCGGCAGGGAATCGGAAGCAAAACCCAACAAGCTGCTGTGCAAACACTGCGGCGACTGGCGAACAGAAGTGACCAGCGGGGATGAGCTTTTGCTTCTCAAGCTGGAGCTTGAGAAGCAAAAGCTAGTGAATAGTGAATAGTGAATAGTGAATAGTGAATAGTGAATAGTGAATAGTGAATAGTGAATAGTGAATAGTGAATAGTGAATAGTGAATAGTGAATAGTGAATAGTGAATAGTGAATAGTGAATAGTGAATAGTGAATAG
>DRLE01000210.1 GCA_011051475.1 Gammaproteobacteria bacterium | reverse complement strand
GTACTGGTTCATGGTCTGTGGAGTGTCGGTGGCGTCGATCTGCTCAAACTGAAGCACAGCCTGAGTGCGGCCGGCTATGAGTGTCATTCCTTTAACTACCATGTCTGGGGCAAGCCGCCGGCGAAAATCGCCGAAAAGCTGCACGCCTTTATCGAAAACATCGACGCCCCCGTGATTCATATTGTCGCCCACAGTTTCGGCGGCATCGTCACCCTGCATCTGTTTGACCAGTTTCCCTTTATGAAACAGGGGCGGGTGGTGCTGCTGGCGGCGCCGGTCAACGGCAGTGCCGTGGGCCGGCGCATCAGCGCCAACCCCATGACCCGCTGGATGCTGGGCCAGAGCCACGTCAACGGCCTCTCCGGCGACGTCCCCGAGTGGAAGGGCTGGAAGGACATCGGCGTTATCGCCGGCAATTTTCCCATTGGCCTGGGTCTGGTCGCCGGCGGCCCCGAGCTGCCGCATGACGGCACCGTCTCGGTCGAGGAAACCCAGCTCAAGGGTGCCACCGATGCCATCGTCTTGCCGGTCAGCCACCTCGGCATGCTGATGTCTTCACAGGTGGCGCACCAGGTCATCACCTTCCTGCGCACCGGCAAGTTCGATCAGGACACCACCACGCCGCTGCTGGATGCCGAACCGGCATGATTATTTTCCGCAAATGAACGCAAATACACGCAAATGTTTGATTGTGTCATTCTAAGCGAGTCCGAAGAATCTTGTGCCACTGTGTTTGTCGTAGACTTAAAGATCCTTCGATTTCGCTCAGGATGACAGGCATTCAGGCTATATCAGAATTTGCGTTTATTTGCGTTCATTTGCGGATAAAAATCATCAACAAACTTTTGCCCAGGAATACACTCAGTCGTAGGCTGGCATAAGGCGTAGCCGTTGCCGGCATCTGCCCGCAACGGCTACGCCTTATGCGTGCCTACGGGAACCCCGCATAACAGGCGCTCAGGCGATATAAGATTTGCGTTTATTTGCGTTCATTTGCGGAAAAAAATCATCAACAAACTTTTAGCCCAGGAACACGCACAGTGGTAAACTCAGCACAATAATAAAAGTATGCTGGAGAGACTATGGCAGGCCACAGTAAATTTGCCAATATCAAGCACCGCAAGGCCGCGCAGGACAAGAAGCGCGGCAAGATTTTTACCAAGCTGATTCGCGAGATTACCGTTGCGGCCCGCAGCGGCGGCGGTGGTGATGTCGCCACCAATCCGCGCCTGCGCCTGGCCGTGGACAAGGCGCTGGGCGCCAATATGACCCGCGATACCATCGAGCGCGCAATCAAGCGTGGCAGCGGCGAGAATGACGGCGAAAATTTCGAGGAAATCCGTTACGAGGGCTATGGTCCGGCCGGCACGGCGATCATGGTTGACTGTCTTACCGATAATCGCAAGCGCACGGTAGCCGAGGTCCGCCATGCCTTTACCAAGGCCGGCGGTAATCTCGGTACCGACGGCTCGGTGGCCTATATGTTCAGCCGCACCGGTATTCTGCTGTACCCGCCGGGCAGTGACGAGGACGCCATTATGGAAGCGGCGCTGGAAGCCGGCGCCGAGGATGTCGAGACCGGTGACGACGGCAGTATCGAGGTCAGCACCCGTTTCGAGGATTTTATGGCAGTAAAAGACGCCATGACCGCCGCCGGTTTCGAACCGGCCGAAGCCCGCGTGGTGGAGAAGGCCGCGAATATGATCGAAGTCGATCTTGAGGATGCGGAAAAGATCATGCGCCTGATCGACACCCTGGAAGATCTCGATGATGTCCAGGACGTGCATACCAATGCCGATTTCTCCGACGAGGTGCTGGAAAAACTTTCCGCCTGAGTATCGTGGCAGAGCGCACCCGCATTATCGGTATCGACCCCGGCTCACGCAGCACCGGCTACGGTGTCATCGACAGTGACGGCCTGCGCCATCACTACGTCACCAGTGGTCATATCAGCCTCAGCGGTGATGAACTGCCGCAAAGGCTGGGCGATATCTTCAGGGAAATCAGCGGCATTATCGAAAAATGGCAGCCGCAGAGCATGGGCATCGAGCAGGTGTTCGTCAACAAGAATGTCGATTCCGCGCTCAAGCTGGGACAGGCCCGCGGCGCGGCCATCTGCGCCGGCATTCATACCGGCCTGGAGGTGGGCGAATACACGCCGCGGGCGATCAAAAAGGCCGTGGTCGGCAATGGCTCGGCAGACAAGCAGCAGATGCAACAGATGATGAAGATACTACTGAAACTCGATTTTCTGCCGCAGAGCGACGAGGCCGATGGCCTGGCCATAGCCCTGTGCCACGCCTGCCATATGCAGCTGAAAACACTGGGTATTGCCAGCCGCGCCCGCGGCGGCCGCTGGCGTTAAGGTCTGAAGTCACTTCGATATGAGCAAGACGATATGATAGGGCGTTTGCAGGGCGTATTACTGGAAAAGCAGCCACCGGCGCTGCTGATCGACGTACAGGGCGTGGCCTATGAGCTGGAGGCCTCCATGTCCACCTTCTACCAGCTGCCCGAATGCGGTGAAAATATTATTCTGCATACCCATATGGTGGTGCGCGAGGATGCGCAGCTGCTGTTCGGTTTTCATTCGCTGGACGAGCGGCAGATGTTCCGCAACCTGATTCGCATCAGCGGCGTCGGCCCCAAGCTGGCGCTGACCATTCTTTCCGGTATCAGTGCCGAGGAATTTACCCGCTGCATTATGGAGGCCGACAGCAAGGCCCTGACCCGGTTGCCGGGGGTAGGCAAGAAAACCGCCGAGCGCCTGGTCATCGAGCTCAAGGATCGTCTGGAAAAAGAGGCCCCGGCCAGCCTGCCCGCCGGCGCACCGGTTATCGAAAAGGCCGCCAATCCGGTCAATGATGCGGTCAGCGCCCTGATCTCTCTGGGTTACAAGGCGCAGCAGGCCAGCCAGATGGTGCGTAATCTGGACGTGGAGGGCAAGTCCACGGAAGATATTATTCGTGCTGCCCTGCAGGGGGGATAGAAATGTTTTCCGTCATTGCCAGTATGGTTGTCGGTGGCGCCACTAACCGGAAGAAGATGAAAATAACGAGGATATCTCGATGAGCGAAAACCCGGTACTGTCAGCCGAGCGCGTCGACGGCGAGGTCGCTATCGACCGCGCCATTCGCCCGCAGCTGCTGAAGGACTACCAGGGTCAGCCGGCGGTGACCGAGCAGCTGGAAATCTTTATTCCCGCCGCCAGGGCCCGTGGCGAGGCGCTGGATCATATCCTGTTCTTCGGCCCGCCCGGCCTGGGCAAGACTACGCTGGCGCATATTGTGGCACACGAAATGGGCGCCAGCCTGCATTCCACCTCCGGTCCGGTGCTGGAAAAGCAGGGTGACCTGGCCGCGCTGCTGACCAACCTGGAGCCGCATGACGTGCTGTTTATCGATGAAATTCACCGCCTCAGCCCGGTGGTGGAGGAAGTACTGTACCCGGCCATGGAAGACCATCAGCTCGATATCATGATCGGCGAAGGCCCGGCGGCGCGTTCCATCAAGCTCGACCTGCCGCCCTTTACCCTGGTTGGCGCCACCACCCGCGCCGGCTCGCTGACCTCGCCGCTGCGCGATCGTTTTGGTATTGTGCTACGCCTGGATTTCTACGCGCAGAACGACCTTACCCATATCGTCAAACGCTCCGCGGACATCCTCAATGTACCGATCGATGATGCCGGCGCCGCTGAAATCGCCCGCCGCGCCCGCGGTACGCCGCGTATCGTCAACCGCCTGCTGCGCCGGGTGCGTGACTATGCCGAGGTCAAGGGCAGTGGGCTGGTCGACGGCGACATTGCCGCCAAAGCCCTGGAATTACTCAAGGTCGATCCGCTGGGCTTTGATATAATGGACCGGCGTCTGCTGCTGGCGATTATCGAAAAATTCAACGGCGGCCCGGTGGGCGTGGAAAACCTGGCTGCGGCCATCGGCGAGGAGCGCGATACCATCGAAGATGTGATCGAGCCGTTTCTGATCCAGCAGGGCTATTTAATGCGCACCCCGCGCGGGCGTATCGCCACGGCCAATGTGTACCGGCACTTTGGCCTGAAAGCGCCGGAAAGCATGTCAGCGGATATCGAGCCGGAGCAGGACCTGTTTGCGGAATAAGCATTTACGTCATTGCGAGCATAGCGAAGCAGAAGTGGTACAAGGGTGTACCGTTCACGCACCTAAGGATGGAATCTCGTGCAGCAGGCACCTGAGCTGATAAAGAATTAATAAACAATGAAAAAAACAAAGGAATTTAACTGGCCGGTTCGGGTCTATTACGAGGATACCGATTCAGGCGGAGTGGTGTATTACGCCAACTACCTGAAATTCATGGAAAGGGCGCGCACCGAGCTGCTGCGTCATCTCGGTTTTGAACAGGATCAATTACAACAAGAGCGGGGAATACTGTTCGCGGTGCACAGCGCCAGCGTAAAGTACAAGAAACCCGCCCGATTTAATGATGAGTTAACCGTGGTTACATCCATTCCGGCTTTAGGTAAAGCCAGTATTACTTTTCAGCAGAATGTCGTTAAAGATGATGTTGTTCTGGTGCAGGGCCAAATCAAGATTGCCTGCCTGAACGCCGAAAAATTCGCCCCGCAAACCATCCCCGCCGGTATTCTGGATAGCCTGCAACAGGAGTTCGATTGTGGAAGCTGATATGTCGTTTTTTGCGCTGGTGACACGCGCCAGTTTTGTGGTGCAGATCGTTATGCTGATTCTGCTGTCCGCCTCGGTGCTGTCCTGGGTGGTGATCGTGCTCAAGTACAAGGCGCTGAAACAGGCGACCGCCGACGCCATCCGTTTTGAAGACCGTTTCTGGTCCGGCATCAACCTGTCGGAGCTGTATCAGCAGGTCAAGCGCAAGGCCTCGGAGGCGAAGGGGCTGGCGCGAATATTCGAGAGCGGTTTTGCCGAATTCGTGCGTGCGCAGAAAAACCGCAGCAATACCGAAATGATGCTGTCCGGCGTACAGCGCAGCATGAAGGTGGCGGTGGCGCGTGAAGAAGACTACCTTGATTCACATCTTTCCCTGCTGGCGACCATTGGCTCCATCAGCCCCTATATCGGCCTGTTCGGCACGGTCTGGGGCATTATGCGCTCCTTTATCGCCCTGGGCGCGGTCGAGCACGCCAGTCTGGCCATGGTGGCGCCGGGTATTGCCGAGGCGCTGATCGCCACCGCCATGGGCCTGTTTGCCGCGATTCCGGCGGTGATTGCCTACAACCGTTATGCTGAGAAGGTCGAGCGCCTGAGCAATACCTACGAGAACTTTGCCGAGGAGTTCGCCACCATACTTCAGCGCCAGAGCCATGCCAGCGAAGGTCAGGTCACACAGGCGCCGGTTACACAGGGACAGGTCGGGGCATAGCAGGAGGCAGCATGGGGAAGAAACGCCGCCCGGTGGCCGAGATAAACGTCGTACCCTATATCGACGTTATGCTGGTGTTGCTGATTATCTTTATGATCACCGCGCCCATCGTGCAGCAGGGCGTGGAAATCGAGCTGCCGAAGATCAGTGCCAATTCGCTGCCGCCCGACCAGCAGGAGCCGGTGATTCTGTCGGTGAGCAAGGACGGCCGGTATTATCTGAATATCGGCGATAACCGTAAAAAGCCACTGGAGAGTGACGATGTGGTGCGGCGTATTTCGCTGGTACTGAAGCAGAAGCCGCAGACACCGATACTGGTGCGCGGTGACAAGGACGCCAGTTACGGTGCGGTGACCACGGCCATGGTGTTATTACAGTCGGCAGGCGTGGAAAAGGTCGGCCTGATGACCGAACAGCCCTGAGGCTGTGGTAAAGAGTGGATATTGAATGAAAACGCCCGGTTTACTGGCAGAGATAAAAAGCAATCCGAAAGTGCTGGCGCTGGTCATTGCCTTTCATGTGGTGCTCGTTGTGCTGCTCAGTATCAGCCTGTTCAAAGACAATGAACCGACCGCGCCGGCAGCTAAAAAACACACCATTATCGATGCGGTAGTGGTGGATGCAAAGCTGTATGATGAGCGTGAGAAACAGAAAAAACTCGCCGCGCAGAAAAAGAAGGACGAGGAAAAACGCAAAAAGGCGGAGCAGCTCAGGCTGAAAAAACAGAAGGAACTGGAAAAGAAACGCCTGGAACAGAAAAAGCGGGAACAGAAGAAGCTGGCGGAAGCCAGACGCAAAAAGGAACTGGAACGTAAAAAGGCCGAGGAGCGCAAAAAACAGCTGGCGCTGAAGAAAAAGAAGGAAGAAGAACTCAAGCGCAAAAAAGAGGCTGAACGCCTGGCTGCCGAGAAGAAGGCCCGGGAAAAGAAAGCCCTGGAAGAGAAAAAACGCCTGGAAGCCGAGCGCCGGAAGAAGCTTGAACAGGAAAGACTTGAAGCGGAGCGGAAACGCCGCGAGGAAGAAGAACGCAAACGCCGGGCCGAGGAAAAGGCCGAGTT
>DRLE01000209.1 GCA_011051475.1 Gammaproteobacteria bacterium | reverse complement strand
TGAATTCTGCATGCCGACCTCGATAGCCAGGGTGCGCCGTTCAGCGACCGGATAGCCGAGCAGGCGCGCCATGGTATAGCCGGCAAACAGGCCGGTTAGGTTGTGCAGAAACACGGCCAGCAGGACGGCGGCGCCGAGCGTAGCCAGGGCGTCGGCATTGAGCGCGGTAATAATGGCAATAATCAGCACAATCGCCGCCACCGCGATCAGCGGCAGGCAAGGCTGCAGGCGCCTGATGGTCGAAGGCAGCAGGGTGTTCAGCAGCAGGCCGGCGCTGACCGGCAGAATAACCATATACAGAATGCTCAGCAGCATCTTTCCTGCGGGTACATCGACGTTGGTGCCGGCCAGCCACAGGGTCAGCAGCGGGGTGAGAAAAACGGCCAGCAAGGTTGACAGGCTGGTCAGTGTGATGGACAGCGCCACGTTTCCCCGCGCCAGCCAGGTAATGACATTCGAGGCGGTGCCGCCGGGGCAGCTGCCGAGCAGGATCAGGCCGACGCTCAGTGCCGGGTCGAGCTGCAACAGCCGGCTGATCAGCAGTGCGGCCAGCGGCATAATACTGTATTGCATCAGCAGGCCGCTGATGACCAGTCCCGGCATGGCCAGCACACGCCTGAAGTCCCCCAGGCTAAGTCCCAGGCCCATACTGAACATGATTATTGTCAGCAGGGGGATAATGGCGGGCTTCAGGCCGGTAAAGGCATCCGGACTTTGCCAGGCGATGGCCGAGAGAGCAATGGCCCAGAAGGGAAACAGAGCGGGAGAGAACAGCTTTCGTACAGACCGGCGGGCGCTGGTAGACGGGATGGCGGACTGCATGGCGGGCCTACAGGTCGAGGTGGATTTCGCCGTTAACAATCTTCAGCGGCAAGGCTTGCAGGCGATCGCCCCGGCATGGCCCGGCAATGCAGTCGCCGGTGTCGATAAGAAAGCGGGCATCATGTACGGCGCACTGGATAAGTTCGCCGTCGAGATCGAGAAACTGGTTCTCCTGCCATTCCAGCGGCGCCCCGGTATGCGGGCAGCTGTCAATATAGGCGTAGAATTCGCCGTTTTTATGCACCACGAAAATGTCCTGCGTCTTGCGCCGGATCTTGACCTCGAAGCCGCGGCTGCCGGGGTCTTCGATATCGGAGGTTTTGCAGAGAAAGAGAGTCACAACGTGTGATAGAGTAGTCGATTATCAAGCGACAAGTATAACGTAAAAGAAGCAGAGAAAAGATGCAGTCCATCGTTATTGAAATGACCCCGGCAGAAATGATTATCAGCGGCCTGCTGGCGGCCGTGCTTCTGTTTCTGATTGTCCTGCTTGTACGCCTGAACAAAAAATCCGCCGCGCTTGCCGACAGCATGTCACAGAACAATGACCGGCAGCAGCAGGCGGCAGCGGCCATACAGAAGGATTTTCAGCAGACCCGCGGCGAGTTGCTGCAGGCACAGGGCGAGATGCAGCGGCGCAGCGAACAGCGTTTTGGTGAGGTGCAGCAGGCACTGGAAAAACGTCTGGGGGAAATGTCACAGGCCAGTGTCGAGCGCCTGGCGCAATCCAGCGGTGAAATGCAGAAAAGCCTGCAGGAGCAGCTGCAGAGTATGGAAAAGATCCGCAGCGATTTCGAGCAGCGCTTCGGCAATATGCAGAACAGTATCGAGAAACGTCTGGGCGAGATGGCAAAGCAGAGCATCGAGAGCTTCGCCCGCTCCAATAATGAACTGCACGAACTGCTGCAGAAACGCCTTGCCGATATCAGCGGCCAGGTCGAGCGGCGCCTTGAGAAGGGTTTTGAAAAAACCACCAAGACCTTTACCGATGTTATGGAAACCCTGGCCAAGATAGACGCGGCGCAGAAGCGTATCGACGACCTGTCCAGCAATGTGGTCAGCCTGCAGGAGGTGCTTTCCGACAAGCGCTCACGCGGCGCCTTCGGCGAGGTGCAGATGGCCAGCCTGATCAGCAATATGATGCCCGAGGGCAGCTATGCCCTGCAGCATACACTGGCCAATGGCAAACGTGTCGACTGCATGATGTTTCTGCCCGAGCCCACCGGTCATATCGCCATCGATTCCAAGTTTCCGCTCGACTCCTTCCAGAAGATGATGGATGACGAGGCGCCCGAGGATGAGCGCAGGGCGGCGGAGCGACAGTTCAAGCTGGACATCAAGAAACACATCAAAGACATCTCGGAAAAATATATTATCGAGGGTGAAACCGCCGACGGCGCCATTATGTTTATTCCGGCCGAGGCGGTGTTTGCCGAGATACACGCCCACCATCCACAGCTGGTGGAAGAGGCCAACCGGGCGCGGGTGTGGATGGTGTCGCCAACCACCATGATGGCCATCCTGACCACGGCGCGCGCGGTGCTGAAAGACTCGGCCACGCGCAAGCAGGTGCATGTTATCAAGGAGCACCTGATGGTGCTGGCAAAGGATTTCGAGCGTTTCAGAAAACGCATGGACAATCTCTCACGTCATATCAAGCAGGCCAACAAGGATGTGGATGATGTGCATGTGTCGGCCAGCAAGATCAGCGGGCGTTTTGAAAAAATTGAAAGAGTCGAGTTGCAGGATGAGGATATCGAGCTGCTGGAATCGAAGGAGCCTGACTGATGCATTCATTCAGTACCGCATCACGCGCCATGATTGTTGCCGCAGCACTCGTTGTTATTATTGCCGGCATGAAGCAGGCCGCGCCGCTGCTTGTTCCCTTTCTGCTTTCTGTTTTTATCGCAGTCATCAGCTTTCCGCTGATGAGCAGCCTGCAACAGAAAGGCCTGCCCCAGGGGATGGCCATCGTTGTGGTTATCGCCCTGGTTGTTCTGCTGGGCTTTGGCCTTGCCGTGCTTGTGGGCAGTTCGTTGCACGATTTCAGCCAGTCGGTACCCGAGTACCAGCAGAAAATCGCTGCCCAATGGCACCTGCTGTTGCAGTGGCTGGGCAGCCGGGGCATCGTTATTGATGAAAATATCCGGGATGTTATCAACCCGGGCGCGGCCGTAGCATTTCTGTCGTCGATATTAAAGGCATTTGGTTCGGTGTTGACGAATTCTTTTCTGATTCTGTTAATGGTGGTTTTTCTTCTGATGGAAGCGGCCGGGCTGACGAAGAAATTTATTGATATCGGCGGTGATGGTGGCCTGGTC
>DRLE01000208.1 GCA_011051475.1 Gammaproteobacteria bacterium | reverse complement strand
TCCTGGATATCGCCACACCCACGGACGTACAGACGGTGTGGGCGCAGGCCACCGATAATATGGCCATGCCGGCCAATACCCTGTGCGCGATCAATATGGAGTACGTCAAACCCGACGCCACGGTCAATGACGGCGACGAGGTCGCTTTTTTCCCGCCGGTGACGGGAGGCTGAAGCCATGCCAGCCATTCTGCTCGATACCGTTTTTAACCCGTGGGAGGAAATCCAGCGCTACCAGGACAAACACCTGCAGGCCGGGCACTATGGCGCCACGGCCAGTTTTGTCGGCACCATGCGTGATTTCAATATCAATGAAAACGTCAGCCATATGACGCTGGAACACTACCCGGCCATGACCCAGCATTACCTCGACCGACTCTGCGCCGACAGCATCCAACGCTTCGAGCTGGATGACTGCCTGGTGATTCACCGTTTCGGCGACATCCGCCCCGACGAACCCATTGTCCTCACCGTGGCCTGGTCACCGCACCGCGCCCAGGCCTTCGACGCCTGCCGGCATCTGATGGAAGAGCTGAAATCAAAGGCGCCTTTCTGGAAGAAGGAAGTGACGGATAAAGGCGAAAGGTGGGTGCATAATGACGCGTAGCGTCATTAGTGAATAACGTATAGTGAATAGTGAATAGTTAAAAACTGTGGGAACGGACAATTCCGCGAACAAAATGGCACCGTACTCGCGGCAGTTCGCGGAATTGTCCGCTCCCACAAAGGCTATTCTCAGCAATGGAGCAAACACTATTCACTATTCACTATACGTTATTCACTATTCAATAAAAGCTCCCGCTTTTATTGAATCAATATGAACAGCGCCGTCTGCCCCCGCTGCACATTGAACAGTATCTGCTGATCACTGAATTTCACCATTTTCTTCAGATCAGCCAGGGTTTTTACCGGAGCGCGGTTTACTGAGAGTATCAGGTCGCCTTCGCGCAGGCGGGCGTTCCAGGCCGGGCTGCCGCGGGAAACACTGGCGATAACCAGGAACTGACTGCCACCCTCTTCATGGGCCTCAATCACGGCGCCCGCGAGGTGCGGGTTGATTTTCTCGCCGGCCAGCGACTGCTCGATTTCATCTTCAATATAGGCCACCAGCTCTTTGGTTTCGCCGTCACGAATAACCTTGATCTCCATCTTGCTGCCGACACGCATCATGCCAACCATATTTCTCATGGCAGAGGCGCTTTTTACATTTTTTTCATTGATATGGGTTACCACATCACCGACCTTGAGACCGGCCTTGCTGGCGGCGGAGTCTTCGATAACCTGTGAGATAACCACACCCTGATGCATATCCAGGCCGAAGGCGCGCGCCAGTTCCGGCGTCAGGTTCTGCATGACCACGCCCAGCATACCGCGACGCACCTCGCCGTATTCGATCAGCTGATCGGCCAGCTCACGAACCATATTGATGGGAATAGCGAAACCAATACCGACATTGCCGGCACCACCGGAAGCCAGGATAGCGGTATTGATACCGATGAGCTCACCACGCAGATTGACCAGGGCGCCACCGGAGTTACCCGGGTTAATGGATGCATCGGTCTGGATAAAATCTTCATAACCTTCGATACCCAGGCCGGTACGGCCAAGCGCACTGATAATGCCCGAGGTAACGGTCTGCCCCAGACCAAAGGGGTTACCGATGGCCACGGCAAAATCGCCGACACGCAGCTCGGACGAGTCCGCGAAAGGTATCTCGGTCAGTTCCAGCTTGTCCTGCTCAACCTTGAGGATGGCGACATCGGCTTCCGGGTCGGAGCCGACGATCTTGGCCTCAAGCTGACGTCCGTCATGCAGGGTAACTGCAATTTCATCGGCACCCTCAATGACATGGTGATTGGTCACGATATAGCCGGCATCGGCGTCGATAATGACACCACTGCCCAGGCTTTTGACTTCCTTGCGCTGCGGCATATTCTCAAAACCCTTGAAGAAGCGACGGAACAGCGGGTCATTCATCAACGGATGATTCTGCACATCGACCGAACCACGGGTCGCAATATTGACCACGGCCGGCCTGACCTTTTCGATCATCGGCGCCAGCGTCGGCATATCCTGTCCGTTTACCGCAACCGGCAGAACAGCATGTACCGAGGTGGAAAAAACAGCTAAAAGCAGTGCAATGGACAGTAAAAAGCGGTGTGGCAAAAACATGAGTACTCCCATAAATTGAAACGTGTTCCATAGACAAGGGACGCTTACTATAGTTCATTGCCAGAATGCAGGCAATATACTGAAAATACAAGTGATAAAGCCGCTTCAGCGTCCACATCAGCACCATATAACTTGATGTTATCGGGGCTTACTGCTAAATTTTGTCTTCATTTAATTTACAGGAAAAACTATGCAGAATTTCACTCGTTATACAGGTATTTTCGCCCTGTCACTGGTCGCCGTTGCCTGCAGTAACGACAATGCAGGCAAGAACCAGGGCGCCCTCGGCACCCTGCAGCAAAAGGCCAGCTACAGCTATGGCGTCGATGTGGCGCAGCGCCTGAAACAGCAGGGCATCGAACTCGACATCAGCGCGCTTAACCGCGGTATTGCCGACGCCTATAACGGCAACGCGCTGGTCCTCAGCGATGAGGAAAGACTGAAAGCCAAGACCGAGTTCCAGGCCCAGCTGCGCGACTCACTGGTGAAAAAACAGCAGGAAATCGCCAAAAAGAACCTTGAAGAAGGCAAGGCCTTCCTCGCGGAAAACGCCAAGAAACCCGGCGTTATTACTACCGAAAGCGGTCTGCAGTACAAGATTCTGGCGACCGGCGATGGCAAGCAGCCGAAGGAAACCGATATCGTCACCACCCATTACAAGGGCACTTTAATCGACGGCCGTGTCTTCGACAGCTCCTATGATCGCGGCAAACCGGCCTCCTTCCCGGTCAACGGCGTGATCAAGGGCTGGACAGAGGCGCTGCAGCTCATGCACGTGGGTGACAAATGGCAGCTGTTTATCCCTTCCGACCTGGCCTACGGCCCGACCAAGCGCAGCGAGCTGATCGAGCCGAATTCAACACTGATTTTCGAAATCGAACTGCTGGATGTGAAGGACGCGGATCAAAAAGCTGAACGTAAATAGTTGGCAGTTGGCAGTTGGCAGTTGGCAGTTGGCAGTTGGCAGTTGGCAGTTGGCAGTTGGCAAAAGCGTAAAAAAATTGACGGCGAAGCTGTCAAGCATTTTCAGCTTTTACTGCCAACTGCCGACTGAAAACTTGCAACTACGCTTTATTATTTTTTCAGATAAGCAGAAACACCCGGTTGCCCGCGGAACACCGCGTGACAGCCAACACAGCCTGCGGCAATATCACCCACCAGGCGTGAAGCTGCCGTCATATCCCCCTTGCCGGCGACTGCCGCCAGTTTTCTTGCATTGCCTTCAACCGAATCATTAAAGCTTTCAAGCACGGCCAGCCGTTCATCATTGATATTCTCAATACCCAGGTACGGCAACAAACCACCCACCGGAATACGATGGTTGGCAATGCGTATGGCGCTGTCGGCCGCCTGTTCCGGGTTGTCGGTCATCACCCCGGCAACCATGCTCTGGTAATCCGACAGCACCTCATGCATGACCTGGCGCAAGGTCACCCTGTCACTGTAACGGTCATGACTGGACAGAATTTGCATTAGCAGGCGCTTGGTATCGGGTGACAGATCTTTTACTTTCGCCTGCAGTTCCGGCGTCATCATGCCGGCCTGCTGCTGCATCAACTGCCTGACCCGGCTGGCATCTTCTGACGATGCCTTACCGGCGGTAACACTTCCGGTTACCAGCAGCAGGGCTGCCCCCATCGACAGCATCAGCCGGCCTGTTCGTGTTTTCATTGCTTTTCTCATACTGTTTCTCTCGCTCATACTAAAAAATGTTTCGTTATTGTCTTTATGGCTGCCTGACCGTTACCCTGTGCGGGGGGTGGATACCGGCCGATCTATGCCCTACAGGCCCAGTTGAACAGCGAGACCTATATACTGAAGATCATCCCTGTAGAACTGTCCGTAAGGCGATGGCCCGTCGAAATATTCCATAAGCACGCTCCACCGTCTTGAACTGTTCCGCTGTGCAGTATTCGGGGCAAATTCCAGCCCCGCTTTTGCGCTGAACTGAACGGCCCACCCGCTTTGCAGCCAGCGTTTGATATCGACTCCGGCCACCCAGTGAGCACCGGCAAGGTTTGCAATGCGAAAAGCGGGCTGCTCATCACGCCAGTCGAAACCGACATGCGCCAGCCCCTGCGCCATGTCAGTCGGCTCGCGGTGAAACAGATACTCGCCACCACCGTATAAACGCACTTCTGCCAGATCATAGGCAAACACGGCCTCCATCGACTCATAGCTGAGATTGACGCGATCGGGATGGGCATTCAGTATATATTCATCACCCAGGTGCGAACTCTGGTGATAGACGCGAAAACGTCCCGACCACTCATGATTACGCCATGTCAGCGGGATGCCAACGATATAATCGGCGTTCATCAGGTCACTGGATGATGTCTTCAGGTCGAACTGTGCAAACACGGCTGCAGAGATACCCAGCTGCCAGCCTTTATCCGCGCCGGAGCCACGCCGTATTACGCCGAAGTCTTCCCCGAAGCCGACTGCGGCTACCGTGGTATCGCGGACATCGGAGCGGGTACTCAGGAAACTGGCGAAGAAACGCGGCTCTTTCGGGTCGGCTCGCAGGGGTTCAAACAGCCGTGTCTGCGGCAGGGGAAGCACCTCTTCCTCAATCGAAAGCGCTTTTTCATCGCCGCCGGTAGAAGGCTCCGCCACCGACGGCTCCATACCGGCCGCCATGGTCACTACAGACATTCCCAGCAGAACCAGGGTGATCGAAAACCGCAGCATGTTACAACACGCCTTCAGCGCCGGTACTGATAACCGCGTTATAACAGCCATGGCCGCCACAATCTCACTCTTTATTTTCAAGGCTGTCATCAGCTTTCCCCCTTGCCTGCTGATATCAGAAACCGGCGCCAGCTGTAAAAGGCGATCGCTATCCATACACTGGAACGGATAAACATTGCCACCACCGTACGCATTTCATATTCGCCGCCATTGAATATATGCAGGCCAAAGGCCGCATAAACGGCGACAATACAGCCAGCCAGTAATAGTGACAGCC
>DRLE01000207.1 GCA_011051475.1 Gammaproteobacteria bacterium | reverse complement strand
CAAACTCTGTGCTATCGCACTCCGATACAGATAGTTTATATCTGGCGGTAGTCATTGAAAGTCTGGTTGATGAATCCGGCGCCTCTTAATCTGGACGGCTCAGTGGTAAAAGATTCTTCGACTTCGCTCAGAATGACAGTGTGGTAGCCTGTGATTTACTTCCCCGGATGTCGGGGCGTATTCTATAGTGCTTTGCTGTGCCTGTCAGCCGGAAATTTCCGGCTGACGGCCGGCGTTGAGCTTTAGTCTTCTTCGCCGAGGAAGCTGCGCAGGTTTTCGGCGCGGCTGGGGTGGCGCAGTTTGCGCAGGGCCTTGGCTTCTATCTGGCGGATGCGTTCGCGGGTGACGTCGAACTGCTTGCCGACTTCTTCCAGGGTGTGGTCGGTGTTCATGTCGATACCGAAGCGCATGCACAGTACCTTGGCCTCGCGGGCGGTCAGGGTGGTGAGGATTTCACGGGTTGACTCGCGCAGCGATTCGCTGGTGGCCGATTCCATTGGCGCCATAATATTGACGTCTTCGATAAAGTCGCCCAAGTGTGAATCTTCATCGTCGCCGATGGGGGTTTCCATGGAGATGGGTTCCTTGGCGATTTTCAGTACCTTGCGCACCTTGTCTTCCGGCATGTCCATTTTTTCGGCCAGTTCTTCCGGTGTCGGTTCGCGGCCCATTTCCTGCAGCATCTGGCGGAAGATGCGGTTGAGCTTGTTGATGGTTTCGATCATGTGCACCGGAATACGGATGGTGCGCGCCTGGTCGGCGATCGAACGGGTAATGGCCTGGCGAATCCACCAGGTGGCATAGGTGGAAAACTTGTAACCACGGCGGTATTCGAACTTGTCGACGGCCTTCATCAGGCCGATATTGCCTTCCTGGATCAGGTCGAGGAACTGCAGGCCGCGGTTGGTGTATTTCTTGGCGATGGAAATCACCAGGCGCAGGTTGGCTTCCACCATTTCTTTCTTGGCGCGGCGGGCCTTGGCTTCACCGATGGACATGCGGCGGTTGATTTCCTTGATGTCGGAAATGGGCAGACCGAATTCTTTTTCGATAACGGCCAGCTTCTGCTGGGCCATCTTGATTTCGGGCGCCAGCTCTTTCAGTTTTTCGGAGTACTCGTGTCCCTTGCAGTACTTGTCGATCCACTTGGTATTGACCTCGTTCTGCGGGAAGGTGGTAATCATGATCTTGCGCGGCATGTGCGCCTTGTTAACGGCCAGGTTGAGGATCTGGCGCTCAAGGCGGCGCACACGGTTGATAACGCCGTGCAGGTCCTGGGTCAGGCGGTTGACAAAGGCCGGGGTATACTTGAATTCGAGGAAGGCATTGGCCATGGTGGTGCGTGCCTTGGTCAGTTCTTCCGGCTTGTAGTTGCCTTTTTCAATCAGGTTGACGCAGCGGGTGTGCGCACGCTTGATTCTGGCGAAGACTTTTTTCACGTCCTCGATATCGGGGCCGGTGTCTATCACGTCCTCTTTCTGTACGGATTTGCCGGCGGCAGCCAGCTCGGCTTCCTTGGCGGCGCGTTTCAGGGCCTCGGCGGCAAGACGGTCGAGTTCTTCATCGCTTTTGTGGAAGTCGACGATCAGCTCGTTCAGGCGCAGTTCGCCTTCCAGGACCTGCTCCCATTTTTCGATGGTCTTGGCAACGGTTTTCGGATTGGTGGCCAGCGCCTGCAGAACCTGTTTCAGGCCCTCTTCAATACGCTTGGCAATCTCGATTTCACCTTCACGGGTGAGCAGTTCAACACTGCCCATTTCGCGCATATACATGCGTACCGGGTCGGTGGTGCGGCCCAGCTCGGTTTCGATGGAGGCCAGCGCGGCCACGGCTTCTTCGGTGGTTTCGTCATCGGCTTCGCTGACGGAGGCGTCGGTCAGCACCAGCGATTCCGCCTCGGGCGCGGCTTCCATGACCTGGATACCCATGTCATTGATAGTATTAATAATATCTTCGATCTGGGTCGGGTCAACAATGCCTTCGGGCAGGTGGTCGTTTACCTCTGCGTAAGTGAGGTAACCGAGTTCCTTGCCTTTTGCTATAAGCAGTTTAAGACGTGATTGTTTATCTTGTTCCTGTAGAGGAGTTGACATAGAATTACCCGTTAGATCTTGCTATTTCTCTGAATACGCAGGGGTTTTCTTGCCCTGCTGATATGTGCGAACCGAATCCACCATAATACCAGTTTGTGGTGGTAATTTCTACGGTTTCAACGGCTAAAAAGTCCGGAATTATCACGGAGTTGGCACGAATTTCTCCCGCGCTACAGTAATATGGTAGAAATTGCCATGGTTGCGGTTTTAATGAAGATTTGACGCCGCAACGGGTAAATGGTTCGATTGGTGCTTGAAATTGTGCACCCTCAGGCGAATAGCATATAAACACTAAGCCCCCTGGAACAAAGGCCCTGAAACGGGAGAGGTAAAAATGGTATCACTGGAAACCCCTGTCTGCGAATTTGATAAACCGATTGTTGATTTTTCCCTGCCCGGTGTGGATGGCGAAATCTGGACGCCCGAGAAGGCGCGTGGCGAGAAAGGCCTGCTGGTTATGTTTATCTGCAATCACTGTCCCTATGTGAAAGCCATTCGCGACCGTCTGGTGCGTGATACGAGGGAGCTGATGGATTACGGCATTAACAGTGTGGCGATTATGTCGAATGACCCCGCCGAGTATGAAGAGGACTCGTTCGAAAATATGAAAAAGGTTGCCGAGGAGTTTGGCTTTCCTTTTCCTTACCTGCTGGATGAAACCCAGGAGGTGGCCAGGGCGTATGGCGCGGTCTGTACGCCGGATTTTTTCGGTTATAACGCCGATCTGAAGCTGCAGTACCGCGGTCGCCTCGATGCCAGTCGCAAGGAGGCCGCGCCGGAAGATGTGCGCCGTGACCTGTTCGAGGCGATGAAAGAGGTGGCGCTGACCGGTAAGGGGCCGGCCGAGCAGATTCCGTCCATGGGTTGTTCTATCAAGTGGAAAAGTGCTGATTAGCGCCTTGTCTGGGTGTTTTGTTCTGGCTCGCGGCCCTGTCATTGCGAGCGTCAGCAAAGCAATCTCGATCAGTTGCCATCCGGGGTCAGCTTGTTTCGCTGGCGCCTGCAATGACGCGACGCCCAGGCCTTCTGTAACTGATTGACTTTTCACTCTATTTCTTTATTTTGCTGTTTTCCTGTTCGGTAGTGGCACTGGTCGCGTACCGGCTGCGCAAAAGATTTGCCTGGCTGCTTTTTAAGTCTAAACTTGCCCTCGCTCAAGAACCCTGCTTGCTCATTAGACTGAATTAAGGGAAAATACGCGCCTTTCGATGAGACACGGCATATTTTTTATGGGGTGCCTGACGGTGATTTTTTGTCGCCGGCCAGCAGCTGATTGGGGTGTCCTGCTCATTGATTCCAAGAGATTTTTTGCTGCTTCGCAGACCTGCTTAAGCGTTGTTTAACGGGCCTGTTGTGGCCGCTTTTCAGTTACAGAAACTTAATCGGAGAGCAATATGCCTTCACGTAGAGACCTAGCAAACGCCATTCGTGCCCTGAGCATGGATGCAGTACAGAAAGCCAATTCAGGCCACCCGGGTGCGCCCATGGGTATGGCGGACATCGCCGAGGTGTTGTGGAACGACCACATGGTTCACAACCCGAACAACCCGAAATGGAGCAACCGCGACCGCTTCATTCTGTCCAATGGTCACGGCTCCATGCTGATCTATTCCCTGCTTCACCTGACCGGTTATGACCTGTCAATTGAAGACCTGAAACAGTTCCGCCAGCTGCATTCAAAAACACCGGGTCACCCCGAGTACGGTTATGCGCCGGGCGTTGAAACCACCACCGGTCCGCTGGGTCAGGGTATTACCAACGGTGTTGGCATGGCGATCGCTGAAAAAGCACTGGCAGGTCAGTTCAATCAGAAGGGTCACAATATTGTCGATCACCACACTTATGTATTCCTCGGTGACGGCTGCCTGATGGAAGGCATCTCTCACGAGGCCTGCTCACTGGCCGGCACCCTGGGTCTGGGCAAGCTGATTGCTTTCTGGGACGACAACGGTATTTCCATTGACGGCCACGTTGAAGGCTGGTTCTCCGATGATACGCCGAAGCGTTTCGAAGCCTACGGCTGGCACGTAATCCCCGATGTCGATGGTCACGATCCTGAGTCTATCGCCAAGGCGGTTGAAATGGCCAAGGCCATGACCGACAAGCCGACCATGATCTGCTGCAAGACCGAAATCGGTTTTGGCTCACCCAACAAGGCCGGCAGCCATGCCTGTCACGGCGCGCCGCTGGGTGAAGAAGAAGTCAATCTGACCAAGGCCGCGCTGGGCTGGGATCACGGTCCGTTTGAAGTACCCAAGGAAATCTATGACGGCTGGGACGCAAAAGACAAGGGCGCCAAAGCCGAAGCCGAGTGGAATGAAAAATTCGCAGCCTACAAGGCTGAATACCCCGAGCTGGCTGCCGAGTACGAGCGCCGCATGGCGGGCGATCTGCCTGCTGACTGGGCGCAGAAATCTGCCGATTACATCGCTGCAGTGAATGCCGAAGCCAAGAGCCCGGCTACCCGTCAGGCATCACTGGCGGCTATCGAAGCCTATTCGCCGGCCGTGCCGGAACTGTTCGGCGGCAGCGCCGACCTGGGTTGTTCCAACCTGACCGAGTGGTCCGGTTACAAGCCCATGATCAGCCACGAAGATGCCAACTACATCAACTACGGTGTACGCGAGTTCGGCATGTCAGCCATTATGAACGGTATTTCGCTGCACGGCGGCCTGATTCCTTTCGGCGCTACCTTCCTGATGTTCTCTGAATACGCACGCAATGCCCTGCGTATGGCGGCACTGATGAAAGTGCAGAGCATCTTTGTTTATACACATGATTCTATCGGTCTGGGTGAGGATGGTCCGACGCATCAGCCGATCGAGCAGATTCCCACCCTGCGCCTGATTCCCAATATGGCGGTATGGCGTCCCTGTGATGCGGTTGAATCCGCTGTATGCTGGGCGCAGGCCATCGAGCGTAAAGACGGCCCGTCATGCCTGATCTTCTCTCGCCAGGGTCTGCCGCACCAGGAACGCACCGATGCGCAGATCGCCGATATCGCCAAAGGCGGTTACATCCTGAAAGACTGCGACGGTACCCCCGATGCGGTCATTATCGCCACCGGTTCTGAAGTAGCGCTGGCCGTGGGCGCGGCAGAAGCCATGTCCGGCAAGAATATCCGCGTGGTTTCCATGCCGTCCGTTGATGCCTTCGAGCGTCAGGATGACAGCTACCGCAAGTCTGTTCTGGGTGAAAACATCCCCACCGTTGCCGTTGAAGCCGCCACCACTTCCTGCTGGTACAAGTATGCCGATGCCGTTGTCGGTATCGATCGCTTCGGTGAGTCAGCCCCGGCTGACCAGCTGTTCAAGGAATTCGGCTTCACTGTAGAAAACGTAGTGAAGACGGTTGAATCGGTAATGTAATTTTCTGGCCGCGAAGGACGCGAAATGCGCAAAGTTTTCTGTTTTAATTTCTTTGCGTTTTTTGCGTCCTTTGCGGCATATGTTTTTAGTTTTTAATTTTGGAGAAATGATATGACTATTAAAGTCGGTATTAACGGTTTCGGCCGTATCGGTCGCATGGTGTTCCGTGCGGTATATAATGAATTTGACAACATCGAAATCGTTGGCATTAACGACCTGCTGGACGCAGACTACCTGGCCTATATGCTGAAATACGATTCAGTACATGGTCGTTTCAACGGTACCGTTGAAGCTGCTGACGGCGCCATGATTGTAAACGGCAAGAAAATCCGTCTGACTGCCGAGCGTGATCCTGCCGACCTGGCATGGGGTGATGTTGGTGCGGATATCGTTATCGATTCAACCGGTTTCTTCCTCACCGAAGAAGGTTGTCAGAAGCACATCGACGCCGGCGCCAAGAAGGTTGTACAGTCCGCACCTTCCAAAGACGGCACGCCAATGTTCGTTTACGGTGTAAACCACACTGAATACGCTGGCCAGGCCATCGTTTCAGCCGCTTCCTGTACCACTAACTGCCTGGCGCCTGTTGCCAAGGTACTGAACGACAAGTGGGGCATCAAGCGCGGCCTGATGACTACCGTTCACGCTGCAACGGCTACCCAGAAGACTGTTGACGGTCCTTCACAGAAAGACTGGCGCGGTGGTCGCGGTATTCTGGAAAACATCATTCCGTCTTCAACCGGTGCTGCCAAAGCCGTTGGTGTTGTACTGCCCGAGCTGAACGGCAAACTGACCGGTATGGCTTTCCGTGTACCGACTTCAGACGTTTCTGTTGTTGACCTGACCGTTGAGCTGAACTCTGAAGCCGACTACGCTGACATCTGTGCAGCCATGAAAGCCGCTTCCGAGTCTGGTGACATGAGCCGTACCCTGGGTTACACCGACGAGAAAGTGGTTTCCACCGACTTCCGTGGTGTTGGCTACTCTTCAATCTTCGACGCAGAAGCCGGTATTGCACTGGACGGTACTTTCGTGAAAGTGGTTTCCTGGTATGACAACGAGTACGGTTATACCTGTAATATGCTGCGTTTTGTTGAGCACGTAGCCGCTAATTAAGGATCTTTTGTCCGATAGCGGCGTTGCGAAAATGATTTTGAGTGCTCACGTACTGATGTACGCTCCGCGCTCAAAACATTTTCGCGCCTTGCTCTCGAACAAAATCTCTCTTAATTAGTTAAGACTATGCAGCCCGGTTGGCCTGAAAAAGCTGACCGGGCTGGTGTCTTTATCAAGTGTAGGCCTGCATAAGCGATAGCGTTGCAGGCATGGGCTGCCGGGAACGGCAAAGCCTTATCCCGGCCTACTGGGTAGCGTATTAGAGCAGTGAAGTTTTTATTTGCGTTTTTTGCGTTGACGTGCAGGGAAGCACTAATGCCGCAAGCGCATGGAGCGCAGGCGCGGCCATTTGCGGATAAAAATAGTTTTTCGTTTTTATAAGTGTTGTTTGTTAAGTGGTTCATATTTATTTAACAAACAGTATTTAGAATTTATAAAATTTGGAGTTAAGTCATGGCATTTATCAAGCTGACAGATTTAGATTTGGCGGGCAAGCGCGTTTTAATCCGTGCTGACCTGAACGTTCCGGTTAAAGACGGCAAGGTTACTTCCGATGCGCGTATTACCGCGTCCATGCCGACCATCGAGCACTGCATGAAAGCCGGCGCGAAGGTTATGGTGATGTCTCACCGTGGTCGTCCCGAAGAAGGCAAGGCCGATGAAGAAAATTCCATGGCGCCGATTGCCGCTGACATGTCTGCCAAGCTGGGCAAGGATGTTCGTCTGGTAAAAGACTACCTGGAAAAAGCGCCTGAAGTTGCCGAGGGTGATGTCGTTCTGCTGGAAAACGTTCGCTTCAATGCCGGTGAGAAAAAAGACGACGAAACACTGGCGAAGAAATACGCATCGCTTTGTGATGTGTTCGTAATGGATGCTTTCGGTACTGCGCATCGCGCCCAGGCTTCTACCCACGGTGTCGGTATGTTTGCACCGGTTGCCTGTGCCGGTCTGCTGCTGGCTAACGAGCTGGAGTCACTGGAAAAGGCTCTGGCCAATCCGGCACGTCCGATGGTTGCCATCGTTGGTGGTTCCAAGGTTTCAACCAAGCTGACCGTGCTTGAAGCACTGTCTGAAAAGGTTGACCAGCTGGTCGTTGGTGGCGGTATCGCCAATACCTTTATCAAGGCCATGGGATACAACGTCGGCAAATCCCTGTGTGAAGACGACCTGGTTGACACCGCCAAGGCGCTGGTTGAAAAAATGAAGGGTCGTGGCGCCAATATCCCCATTCCTACCGACGTGGTTTGTGCCAAGGAATTTGCCGAGGATGCAGAAGCGACCCTGAAAAAGGTTGAAGACGTTGCCGATGATGACATGATTTTCGATATCGGCCCGGATTCTGCCAAAGAGCTGGCCGATATTATCAAGCAGGCCGGCACCATCGTCTGGAACGGTCCGGTGGGCGTGTTTGAATTCGACCAGTTCGGTGAAGGCACCAAAACCATTTCCATGGCCATTGCCGAAGCCGATGGTTTCAGCCTGGCCGGCGGTGGTGATACCATTGCCGCTATCCAGAAATACGATATCTATGACAAGGTATCCTATATCTCGACTGCCGGTGGCGCTTTCCTGGAATACCTGGAAGGCAAGACACTGCCGGCTGTTGCCATGCTGGAAGAAGCTGCAAAAAAACACCAGTAAGAAATTATGAGCAAACGGGACCTCTGTCCCGTTTGTTTTATTGAGGTTAAAACTAAACTTAAATGCGCAGAACCAAAATAGTCGCAACCCTGGGGCCGGGTTCCAGCTCCTTCGAGGTCATCCTGGAGATGATTCGCGCCGGTGTGGATGTGTTCCGCCTGAACTTTTCGCACGGTTCACATGAGGAGCAGGCGAACCGGGTTGAACAGATCCGCAAGGCCAGTGACAGCTGCGGCCGTATTGTCGGTATTCTGGCCGACCTGCAGGGACCGAAGATCCGCACGCACAAGTTCAAGGACGGCGTGGTACAGCTGATCAGGGGCGAAACCTTTATCCTGGATGCTTCGCTGGGCAAGGATGAAGGCACGCAGGAGCGCGTCGGCCTGACCTACAAGGATCTGCCGAAGGATGTAAAGGAAGGCGATGTTCTGCTGCTGGATGACGGCCGGGTAGAGCTGGAGGTGCAGGAGGTCGAAGGTGACGAGATCCGCTGTACGGTTATTTATACCTCTGAACTGTCCAATAACAAGGGCATCAATCTCAAGGGTGGTGGCCTGTCAGCCCCGGCACTGACCGACAAGGACAAGGCGGACCTGAAAGCGGCCGTGGCCATGGGCGTGGATTATATCGCCCTGTCATTTGCCCGCACCGCGGCCGACGTCAAGCACTGCCGCGAACTGGTGCGTGCCGAAGGCAGCGATGCCGGTATTGTTACCAAGATTGAGCGCGCCGAAGCCATTGAGAATATCGATGCGATTATCGATGCCTCCGATGTGATTATGGTGGCGCGTGGTGACCTTGGCGTGGAAATGGGTGACGCCGAGCTGCCGGCTCTGCAGAAAAGCCTGATCAAGAACGCGCGCCGGCGCAATCGCGTGGTGATAACCGCCACGCAGATGATGGAGTCGATGATCGACAACCCGATTCCGACCCGCGCTGAAGTGTTCGACGTGGCCAACTCGGTACTCGATGGTACCGACGCCGTGATGCTGTCCGGTGAGACGGCGGTGGGCAAGTACCCGGCAAAAACCGTGCGGGCCATGGGTCGCATCTGTGAGCATGCCGAGCAGCAGCGCATCGCCATGGTGTCCGATCATCGCCTTGACCTTATCTTTGGTAGGGTTGATGAAGCCATCGCAATGGCTACAATGTACACCGCGAATCATCTGGAAGTGAGTGTTATTGCCTCGCTGACGCAGTCGGGTTCGACCTGCCTGTGGATGTCACGCATCAGTTCGGGAATACCGATTTTTGCCCTGACACCCAGTCTGCGCACCCTGAGCCGGGTGACCCTGTATCGCGGCGTTTATCCGGTGCGGGCGGATTTTGATAAAATCGAGCCGCATCATATTACCAGTGGCGTGATCGAGTTGCTGAAACAGAAAAAGATTGTCAGTTTCGGTGATCGCATTATTCTGACACGTGGCGACATGCTTGGCGATACTGCCGGCGGTACCAACACGATGAAAATCGTCAGTGTTGAATAGCAAGGCCCAAAGAAAGATTGAAAACAGTTTTATACACGAAGATTTTTTATAATTTTGACTAGTTAAGAACAGGAGAGCTCATAATGGCTTTAATTTCACTCAGACAGTTACTCGACCATGCCGCTGAAAACAGCTACGGTATGCCGGCTTTTAATGTAAACAATATGGAACAGGTGCATGCCATCATGCAGGCTGCCGACGAAACCAACAGCCCGGTTATTATGCAGGGCTCTGCCGGTGCACGTTCCTACGCGGGCGAACCGTTCCTGCGTCACCTGATTTCCGCGGCCATTGAAATGTACCCGCACATTCCTGTTGTTATGCACCAGGACCACGGCTCAGAGCCGGCTGTTTGTCTGCGCTCTATCCAGTCCGGCTTCAGCTCGGTAATGATGGACGGCTCGCTGATGGCCGACATGAAAACCCCTTCGAGCTTCGAGTACAACGTTGATGTAACCAAAGAAGTTGTGAAAATGGCGCACGCCGGCGGTGTTTCCGTTGAAGGTGAGCTGGGTTGCCTGGGTTCTCTGGAAACCGGTGAAATGGGCGAGGAAGACGGCCACGGCGCAGAAGGCAAGCTGGACATGGATCAGCTGCTGACCGGTGTAGAAGAAGCCGCTGACTTTGTTGAACAGACCGGTGTTGACGCGCTGGCGATTGCTATCGGTACTTCGCACGGTGCCTACAAGTTTACCCAGGAGCCTACCGGCGAAATCCTGCGTATCGACCGCATCAAGGAAATTCACCAGCGTATTCCTGACACCCACCTGGTTATGCACGGTTCTTCCTCGGTGCCCCAGGACTGGTTGAAGATCATCAACTCCTACGGTGGTGACATGGGTCAGACCTACGGTGTTCCGGTTGAAGAAATCGTTGAAGGCATCAAGAACGGTGTGCGCAAGGTTAACATCGATACCGACCTGCGTATGGCATCTACCGGCGCTATCCGCAAGCACCTGTCCGAAAACCCGGCTAACTTCGACCCGCGTAAATTCCTCAAGGAATCGACCAATGCCATGAAGGAAATCTGCAAGGCGCGTTACGAAGCCTTTGGCAGTGCCGGCAATGCGGACAAGATCAAGCCGGTTTCACTGGAAAAAATGGTTGATTTCTATTCTTAAGCCATTATTTTCAGTAACAGAAAAAGGGAGCTGCGGCTCCCTTTTTTTTCCATAAAATATTAGATACAGGAGAGAAAAAATGGCAGAACTCGAAATAGAAGACCAGATCGTGGGTGAAGGCGAAGAAGCCAAACCCGGCCATACCGTTGAAGTGCATTACACCGGCTGGCTGGTAGACGGCAGCAAGTTTGATTCCAGTCTGGACCGTGACCAGACCTTCAGCTTCAAGCTGGGCGCCGGCCAGGTAATTGCCGGCTGGGACCAGGGCGTGGCCGGCATGAAGGTTGGTGGTACCCGCAAGCTGACCATTCCGGCGGAGCTGGGTTACGGTGAGCGCGGCGCCGGTGGTGTTATTCCGCCGGGTGCGACGCTGATATTCAAGGTTGAGCTGGTTAGCGTCAGCTAGCTAAGGGCTGATTAATCCCTGTTTTGTCATTCTGAGCGTAGTCGAAGAATCTTTTGCCACTGTGCAATCAACGGCCTGCGAGGCAGAAGATCTTTCGACTTCGCTCAAGATGACATTATGCAGAACTCCCCTGGAATGTCATTTGCCGCAAAGCTACCGCATCCTGCTCACGCCCCTTACCTGCATCCATGCAGGCAAAGGACGCAAAGGGCGCGAAAAAGGCAAAAGCTTTTTTATTGCCGTGCGCTGTGAGAGGTGTAGAGAACTGCTGGCCTGTTGCAGAAGCGCCGCGTTTCCCGTGTAGCTTATCTAACGCACTACCCGAAACTGCGAGGCATCCAGCGGCGAGTGGCTGATAACGGAATCAACCAGTTCTTCGGGCAGTTTCGCCTCCTTGCCGGGTGTATAGGGTATGGAGTAAACCGGGCAGCTCAGGCGCTCGCGCAGATCGGCGGTATTGTCCATGTATTCGCGCGGTTGCCCGTCAAGATCATTCAGCACGACGCCGATAAGATGCAGGCCGCGGTTCTGTATGGCTTCGGTATTCAGCAACACCTGGCTGATACTGCCCAGGCGGTCGTCGGATACCAGCAGTACCGGCAGTTGCAGCGCCAGCGCCAGATCGGCATTGAGGCCGTTTTCAGCCAGCGGCGTATAAAAGCCGCCGGCGCCTTCCACCAGGATAAAACCGTTTTCGCTGCCCTGCAGGCAGGCACTGGCAAGCTGCTCGATGGTGACAATGCGGTTGGCAAGCGTGGCCGCACGCACAGGAGAAATAGGGGGTTCAAAGCGATAGGGGCAGATGTCATCGAGCTCACCGGGATAGTCGGCGGCCTGCTTCAGGATAAGCGCATCCTGTGGAATCAGTTCGTCACCCTGCCTGATGCAGCCGGACTCAACCGGCTTTTTGGGAATGACCCTGATGTCGCGCTGTACCAGCGCCCGTGCCAGCGCACTGGCTATATGGGTTTTGCCAACATTGGTGCCGGTGCCCGTGATAAAAACGCCTTGCATGGGTAACTCCTGTATCTGTCGGCAAAGCGTTTACTGCATCAGTAACTGTTTTGCCTGTTCGTATTTTTCGGCTGTTTTTTTCACGATGTCTTCCGGCAGTTCCGGGCCGGGCGCGGTTTTGTCCCAGTCCAGGGTTTCCAGGTAGTCGCGGACAAACTGCTTGTCGAAACTGACCGGGCTGCTGCCCGGTGCGTACTGGTCTTTCGGCCAGAAGCGGGAAGAATCCGGTGTCAGCACTTCATCGATCAGTGTCAGTCTGCCGTCTTCGTCCAGTCCGAATTCGAACTTGGTGTCGGCAATAATAATGCCGCGTTCCAGTGCATAGTCGGCGGCTTCTTTATACAGCGCCAGGCTGACATCGCGCACCTGCCGGGCCAGCTCTTCACCCAGCAGTTCTACCGATTGAGTATAGTCGATGTTTTCATCATGTGCGCCGACTGCCGCCTTGGTGGAAGGGGTATAAATGGGTTCCGGCAGTTTGTCGGCCAGCTGCAGACCTTCGGGTAACTGTATGCCGCAGATCGCGCCGGTGGCCTGGTAGTCTTTCCAGCCGGAGCCGATAATATAGCCACGGACAATGGCTTCGATCGGCAGTGCTTTCAGCTTTTTGACCACCATGGCGTGGCCGGCGACCTCGGCGCGTTCCTTCTCGTCGGGCAGCACGTCTTCCAGCTTCAGGTCGCTGAGATGGTTGGGAATAATGTGCGAAAGCCTGTGCAGCCAGAACTGTGTCACCTCGTTGAGAATGGCGCCCTTGCCGGGAATGGGCGTTGGCATAATGACATCAAATGCCGAGATGCGGTCGGTGGTGACAATCAGCATGTGCTTGTCATCGATATCGTAGATTTCGCGTACCTTGCCGCTGTGCAGCAGGGGCAGGCTTTTAATATGGCTGGTATGCAGGGCTTTGGGCATGAGGGAGCACTTATGGGGTAAAATCAGTTTTCAGTTATGGGTGCTTATTTTACGCTAAAGCGTAAATCACAGGGGCATTAAAATATGCATTGCGGTATATGAATGTGAGCAGGAGTATGTCATTGGAAAAAACTGAAACCGTAAATATTATTCGTCATCTAGCCTTCGAGGATCTGGGCAGTTTTGCCAGCGTATTACAGGCGAAAGGGACAGACATTCACTATATCGAGGCGGGCTATGATGAGCTGTCCCAGCTCGATCCGCTGTCTGACGAACTGCTGGTGATACTCGGCGGGCCCATCAGTGTGAATGATGCCGGCATGTTTCCCTTTATCGATGAAGAGCTGGCCCTGCTGAAGCAGCGTATTGCCGCCGACAAGCCGACCCTGGGCATCTGCCTGGGCGCACAGTTGATTGCGGCCTCGCAGGGCGCAAAAATCTACAGCGGTGAGGAAAAGGAAATCGGCTGGTATCCGCTGCAGCTGACCGAGGCCGGTGAGCGCTCCGCCCTGCGCTATCTGGGCGAGCAGCACTGCTCCATGCTGCACTGGCATGGCGAAACCTTCGACCTGCCCGAGGGTGCGACGCTGCTGGCCTCCACGCAGAAATTCACCAACCAGGCCTTTTCAATCGGACGGCGGGTACTGGGTCTGCAGTTTCATCCCGAGATTACCCGTCATGGCATGGAAAAGTGGTTTATCGGGCATATCGGCGAAATCATGCAGACGCCCGGCATCAGTGTCGAACAGCTGCGTGCCGATACCGCAAAATACGCCGATCAGCTGGAAGTGCAGGGAGAACTGTTCTTCCAGAGCTGGCTGGGCGGGCTGGATTGAGTGTTTATTGACTGTTGGCTGTAGAAACGCGTGCTGTTTTGCGCCTTTTGCGTCGTTCGCGGCAAAAACGCTTTTTCTTCAGTGTAATACCCGTCCGCAATCCTTTCACGGGACCCGAGCTTTCCAAAAAGCCTGAAATTGGCTAAAATGGCTGGCCTTGTCTGTGATTTGTGACCCGGATTGAACTGCGGTCGCCACCTGTCTGGGGGCAGGGATCCGGGGCGAGTCGGTAAAACACGAACGCTTATGTTGGTCCGGCGTTAATTACCTGATTTTATT
>DRLE01000206.1 GCA_011051475.1 Gammaproteobacteria bacterium | reverse complement strand
TTGGGCACGATGTTTTTCGCCAGTTCCAGACGATAGGGGTTGAGATCGGTAATCACGATATTGCGCGCACCGCAGTGCGCCGCCACCATGGCCGCCATAATGCCGATGGGACCGGCGCCGGTAATCAGCACATCCTCGCCAACCATATTGAATGACAGCGCGGTATGCACGGCATTGCCAAAGGGATCAAAACAGGCCAGCAGGTCGGTCGACATCGGACGGCTGGGCTTGTAGACATTTTTCGCCGGAATGGAAAGATACTCGGCAAATGCGCCGGTACGATTGACGCCCACACCCACGGTATTGGGACACAGGTGACGTCGCCCTGCCAGGCAGTTGCGGCAACGCTCGCAGACAATATGGCCTTCACCGGAAACGATATCACCGATTTTCAGACCGGTGACATTGGAGCCCATCTCGACGATTTCACCGGCAAATTCGTGACCGATGGTCATCGGTACCGGAATGGTTTTCTGCGCCCATTCGTCCCAGTTATAGATATGCACATCGGTGCCGCAGATGGCGGTTTTATGGATTTTGATCAGAACATCATTATTGCCAACCTCGGGCACCGGCACTTCCTCCATCCACAGGCCTTCCTCGGGCCGGCTCTTGACCAGTGCTTTCATTGTTGTCATTGCTTGTATTCCGGGGTGTTTGTTCAGTGTCATAAGGATAGAGGTATCTGCGGGTTTTGACAATGTTGGGGGGGATTAAAAAAGCTGAGGCGCGGAGAAAAGCTTTTGTTTGCTGGTGATTTGCTTGAACTGTGGGAGCGGACAATTCCGCGAACAGCATCATAACCTGGTGGAATATTCGCGGAATGAATTCCGCTCCCACAAGTTTTAAAACAAAATAATCTTTGCGTTTTTCTTTGCGTCTTTTGCGTTATTTGCGGCCTAAAAAAGCTTTTCTATGCGGTTCAGCTTTTAAAGATATCATCCCTGCAAAGAGGTATCCCCATTGGCGCCGCGACTGACCTCGATCACATTGCGCAGGTGCGATATTTTGTCCATAACCCGCTGCAGCTGCTGCAGGTCCCGGATTTCGATGGTAACCGCCATGCGCGCGGTCTGGTCTTTCTTGTTGGAGATGGTGTTGACCGCAATCACATTGATCCTGTCATCGGACAGGGTGCGGGTAATATCGCTCAGCAGGCCATGGCGATCATGCGCGTGGATCAGGATATTGACCGGATAACTGGCCGCTTCGCTGTCACCCCACTCCACCTCGATCAGACGCACCTGGTCCTTTTCCTTCAGGTGAAGAATATTCTTGCAGTCCTTGCGGTGTACGCTGACTCCCCGATCCTTGGTGATATAGCCGATGATCTCGTCGTGCGGCACCGGCATGCAGCAGTTGGCAATGGTGGTCATCAGATTGCCTACGCCCAGCACATTGATAAGCCCTGCCTTGCCCTTTGCCGGTTTGTGTCCACGCGCCTGCACCGGGATAGGCGCCTTGCCCCCCTCTTTTTCCCGTCGGCTTTCCTCGAATTCATAAAGCATGGAGGAAAGCTGCGCAATGCTGATGTCGCCGCGCCCCAGATTAATATAAAAATCATCACTGCTGTCCAGGCGGAAATGACTGACCACGTTTTCGATGTCCGGCTTGATGCCGTGGCGCCTGATTTCACGTTCATACAGCGATTTCCCTTCCTGGTAGTTCTTCTCGCGGTCCTGCTTGCGGAACCAGCTGCGGATGCGATTGCGCGCGCGCGTGGTTTTGATAAAGCCCAGGTGGGAAATCAGCCAGTCGCGCCGGGGCGCGGCTTCCTTCGCGGTCAGGATTTCCACACGCTCGCCGTTTTTCAGTTGATAGGTGAGCTGCACGATGCGCCCGTTAACCTTGGCACCACGACAACGGTGGCCGACTTCGGTGTGTACGGCATAGGCAAAATCAATGGGCGTCGAGCCCTCGGGCAGGTCAATAACGCGCCCTTCCGGCGTCAGCACGAAAACCCGATCCTGAAACATTTCCGAGCGGAAATTTTCCAGCAGGTCTTCATCGCTGTTCTGCGTGGAATCAAGCAGGCGGCGCAGTGACTCAATACTGGTCTGCAGGTTATCCGCGCTGCTGCCGGCCTCCTTGTAGCGCCAGTGCGCGGCCACCCCGAACTCGGCAAATTCATGCATCTGGCGGGTGCGTATCTGGATTTCCACCGGCTTGGCATGCGGGCCATAAACCGCGGTATGCAGCGACTGGTAACCGTTTTCCTTGGGGTTGGCGATATAGTCATCAAACTCCCTGTTGATATGGCGCCACTGTGCGTGCACCAGACCGAGTACCACGTAACACTCGGCAATGGTATCGACCACAACACGCACCGCGCGCACATCGAACAGCTCGTCGAAACTGCGTCGCTTGGCCGTCATCTTCTTCCAGATACTGTAGATATGCTTGGGCCTGCCGTAGATTTCGGCATTGATATGCTCTTTTTCGGTAATCTCGCGGATCTTCTCCACGACATCAACAATAAACTGCTCGCGTTCCTCACGTTTCTCGTCGAGATAGCTGGCAATCTGTTTGTAGGTATCCGGTTCCAGGTAACGAAATGCCAGGTCTTCCAGTTCCCACTTCAGCTGACCGATGCCCAGGCGGTTGGCGATAGGCGCAAAAATATCCAGGGTTTCCTGGGCGATGGCCTGCTGCTCATCCTTGTCTGCCAGCTTGAGCTGGCGCAGGCGCTGCACGCGAAATGCCAGCTTGATGAGCACCGCACGCACATCGTCCACCATTGACAGCAGCATGCGACGCAGGCGCTCGACCTGCTCGGGGGAAGCATCATCACGCTCACCCTTGAAGGCATGCAGCTGCATCACGCTGCTGACCAGCCTGGCGATTTTTTCACCGAAGAGAGTTTCCAGCTCGCCTGCCTTCAGATTTTCATGCAGGACCGTACTGCTCAGAAGCGCAGCCGTGAGAGTGGTTTCATCACTGCCCAGTTCACTCAGCAGCAGCGCCACATCGAGACTGTTGGGCATGGAACCGCTGGTCGGCAGCTCCCAGACCATTTCACAGGCACGCCGCAGCAGGCTGTCTGCAGGCACATCGGCACCGGTCAGTTCATGCAGATACTGATCGATACTGAAATCCCTGGTGATCTGGTTGAAATAGCGGGTTTTTAACATGCGTTACTGTGGGCCTTACTGTGGCGTGATTGTAGGCGTTTTTGCAGGTGTTACTGCGCACCTTGCTGCCGGCGCTGCGGCTACCGAAACAGGCCGGATTTTACCGCATCAGGCAGAGGCCTGGCTGCACAATCAGATAGCCAAACACATCAAAAGTTTATGGATATGACAAAGAATAGACGTTTTTGGTCAAACCGGCGCAACCGGGACAGAAACTGTATAGTTTCAGGACTTCTGGCAGGCCGGGCATTTGCCGTACAGTGTCAGGCTGTGCTCGGTGACTTCATAACCCTTGTCGGCTGCAACCTCGCGCTGGCGCTTTTCGATCATTTCATCGTAAAACTCTTCAACCTTGCCACAGCTGACACAGACAATGTGGTCGTGATGGCCTTTTTCGTTAAGTTCAAAAACGGCCTGCCCGCTTTCAAAATGGTGTCGCTCAACCAGGCCAGCGGCTTCGAACTGGGTCAATACACGGTATACCGTGGCCAGACCGATTTCCTCGCCATCCTCAAGCAGTGCCCGGTAGATATCCTCTGCACTCTGATGGCGCACATTACAGACCTCAAGAAATTCCAGAATTTTCTTGCGTGGATGGGTGACCTTCAGGCCGGCTTTTTTTAAATCACTGGATTCCATAAATTTCTACTGCTTCCGGCGGTCATATACGGTAGTATTTCCGCCCTTTGAAAAATAACGCTATTTAACCACGTTTATGATACTGAGAACCACTCTCATTTCCACTTTTCTGGACTTTTTCCAGTTTTTTGTCCGGCCGTCCGCACTTAAGCCGTTATTTTTCCTCGGTGTGCTGGCACTGTCTGCCTCCGTATCCTCCTGCGCCGAATGGCTGCCCGAGGCCCATAAACTGGACCTGCAACAGGGTAACTCCGTAAAACTGGAACAGCTGGAGCAACTGGAACTGGGCATGACCAAGGCCGAGGTCCGCCAGACGATTGGCACCCCCATGCTAACCGACCCCTTCCACAACCAGCGCTGGGACTATATCTACCGGTTTATTCCCAACAAGGGATTCGAGCGAAAATCACTGCTGACAATCTATTTCGACGAGAACGGTCGGCTGAAGCGCATAGACGACTCGAAATACATAGAACCGTAGCGCCGCGTAGCGGCGCAGTGAATAACGAATAGTGAACAGTGAATAGTGATTCTTTGTTGCTGATACTACTGTTAAAAACATCAGGTTATTTACTACCTGGCAGTTAGTTTGTTCTTTGGCTTTACTGCGTAAAGCCCAGTGAGTTAGTGGTTCAGTTTTTCACTATTCACTGTTCACTATTCGTTATTCACTAAAAAAGATGAAAAAAGGCGCCTAAGCGCCTTTTTTCATCTTTTTTCCTTCCTTCGCCCGCTTGCGCCGAACTTCCTTCGGATCAGCGATCAACGGTCGGTAGATTTCCACGCGGTCGCCGTCGGAGAGAACGGTGGTCATGGGAACCACCTTGCCGAAAATGCCGACCTTGGCGTTTTCCAGTTTCTCCTCCAGTTCAGGAAAGTCGAGCATAATGCCCGACTGCACAATGGCGGCGCCCAGGGTGGTGCCGGCATCGACATTGACCTGACGAATAACCTGTTTTTCGGGTGTGGCATAGGCCACTTCCACATTAATGCTTTCTTCTGCCATGGGTTTTCCTCTTTAGTCGCTAACCGCGTTCACCGTAAACTTCGACGGCGCGCTTGCAGAAAGCGCCAACCAGCGAGTTGGCTATCTGGGTAAAAATCGGCTTGGCGGCGATCGACATCATGGCGTTATCGAATTCAAACTCAAGATCCAGCGTCACCTTGCAGGCATTCTCGGTTTTCAATGGATCGAACTGCCAGTATCCCTGCAGTTTTTTAAAGGGGCCGTCGACCAGTTCCAGCTCGATCCGCCTGCCCTTCTGCAGGCGATTACGGGTGGTAAACGTCTTGTTCAGCGCGCCCCTGGCAATCTCTACCGATGCGATCATTTCATCCTCGCTTTCACTTATTACGGACGAAGACCGGCACCAGGGCAGGAAATTCTGATAATCGGCAACATCATTAACCAGATTGTACATTTCCTCTGCCGAGTAATGCACCAGAGCACTTCGTTGTATGTGTGACATTTGTCTCTCCAGGGAGCCTCTGAACAAGCCCGGATGAAGCGGCTTGTTCAGGCAATGTGAGAACAGATCAAGTTTGCAGCGAATAACAGGCTATTTGCAAGAACTTTAACGTCGTTATCACATAACCTGTACATATTATGCGATTTCACGCCTTGGTCAGAGATCCCCTAAATAGCCCCAATGCCTCTAAGAAATACCACAATAACCGCCAGCGGTGTAACAAATCTAACCAGAAACCGCCAGACTTTATATATCACTGGATAAGTATGTAATTCTTCACGTGTCGACTCGACACGCATGATCCAGGCAGCAAACAGGGCGATAAACAGGCCACCCAGCGGCAGCATAAGATTGGCCGTAAGATAATCCAGGGTATCAAAGAAGGTATAGTCCTCGAACAGATAGGGAATGCTCAGCGTCCGATCCTTCCATATATTGAAGGAAAACACCGTGCCCAGGCCGACAAGCCAGGTCAGCAGACCGATCCAGACAGAGGCATATATTCTGTTCACACCTTTGTTTTCAACAAGATAGGCCACGGCCGGCTCAATAAGGGAGATGGCCGAGGTCCAGGCGGCAAACACCAGCAGAAGAAAAAACAGCACGCCGACCAGGATACCGCCCTGCATATGCCCGAAAGCAATCGGCAGGGTCTGGAAAATAAGGCCCGGGCCAGCGCCGGGTTCGAGACCATTGGCAAAGACAATCGGAAAAATCGCCAGACCGGCCAGCAGCGCCACGGCGGTATCGGCCAGGGCAATAACAACAGAGGCCTGGGTAATCGAGTATTCTTCCGACAGATAGGAGCCATACACCATGATTGCGCCCATACCCAGGCTGAGGGTGAAAAAGGCATGACCCATGGCAATCAGCACAGCCTTGCCGGTAATCTCCCCCGGAGAGAAGAGAAAGCGTACCCCATCCATAAAGTAGCCGGTGCTCATGGCATAAATAACAACGATAATCAGCAGCACAAACAGCATCGGCATTAAAAAGGTAACGGCCTTTTCCAGCCCGTTTTTAACGCCGCGGGCAACCACAATCATGGTCATCACCATAAAAATGGTATGCCAGGCCAGCAGTTTTTCCGGGTCACTGACCAGGTCGCTGAAAATACTGTTAACGCCATCAGCCGTCACCCCGGTAAACAGGCCACCGGCGGTACGAAACACGTAGGCCATGGCCCAGCCGGCAATAACACTGTAATAGGACAGGATGAGAAAACCGGCAACCACACCCAGCCAGCCCAGCAATACCCAGTTGGGATTGCGATGCTCTTCGGCGGACAGCGCGGCCATGGTATTGATCGGACTTTGCCGCCCTCGTCGGCCCAGCAGGATTTCGGCCATCATAATGGGAATACCGATCAGGGCGATACAGAGCAGATAAATCAGGACAAAGGTGCCACCACCGTTCTCACCCGTAATATAGGGAAACTTCCAGATATTACCCAGACCAACCGCCGAGCCGGTAGCCGCCAGAATAAAGACCATGCGGCTGGACCACTGGCCATGAATTGAGGTGCGTTTTTCTGCCATATTATTATTCTTGTTGTCGGGGTTCCCGTAACCGGTAAAAGGGTATCTTCGACGGCATTTTCAACAATTTGGCCGTCTGACTCAAGGTTATTTGCAACTATAGACGATTATTGTGCCCGATGGGCAACAAAACAGCTCCACCATGACACTGCCGGCGACTTGCCCTATACTTGCGCGTCTGATCAGCTTACATGCTGCGACATAAAACGGTGATATGGCGAAAAAACCCAAAAAGAAACCCAACGACAATACCATCGCGCGCAACCGCAAGGCGCGCCATGATTTTGCCATCGAGGCCAACTACGAAGCCGGCCTGGCACTGGAAGGCTGGGAAGTCAAAAGCCTGCGCGCCGGCCGCGTACAGATCGACGACAGCTATATCATGGCGAAAAACGGTGAGCTGGAATGGGTCGGTGGCACGATTACGCCATTAATCACCACCTCTACCCATATTCACGCCAATCCCACGCGCTCGCGCAAGCTGCTGATGCACCGCCATGAAATCGATCGCCTGATCGGCCAGATCGAGCGCAAGGGCTATACCCTGGTGCCGCTGGCGCTGTACTGGAAAAAGAACGGCCGGGTAAAAATAGATATCGGCCTGGCCAAGGGCAAGAAAACGCATGACAAGCGCGCCGCGATCAAGGAAAGGGACTGGCAGCGGGAAAAGGCGCGGTCTCTGAAAATCAGGTAACAAAAGTTCCATGTTGGAAGTTCGGGGTCAGAGTCAATTTAAGCGCGAAAAGTACGAGTGCGACAGGCTTGTGATAAATTGACTCTGACCCCGAACTTCCCTTGCGCTTATACCGGCCTGCGGTCTCGCTACTATCGCTACCAGCTTCCGTTTTCCATTTTTCCAGTCATTGCCCGATGCGCTTCCAGCTCTTCTGCCGTCGGCGGGATGATTTTTATCGGCTTGCGATCGGCCGAAAGTTTTTTCGCGCTGACCACGCCATTACTGTCGGTCACGGTCTCCTCGCTGTCCAGCAATAACGCGCTCTGGCCACCGGTCATACGCAAATAGACTTCCGCCAGCAGCTCCGAGTCAAGCAGCGCGCCATGCAGGTCGCGGTGAGCGTTATTGACCTCGTATTCCTTGCACAGCACGTCCAGATTGTTCTTCTTGCCCGGGCGCATCTTGCGTGCCATGACCAGGGTATCGATGACGCTGCAATAGGTATCTACCTGGCCATACTCCTTGCCGGCCAGCCTGAACTCATGGTTGAGAAAGCCCACATCGAAGGGCGCATTGTGAATAATCAGTTCGGCACCATCGATATACTCGATAAAGTCCTTCACCACGTCGGCAAAACGCGGCTTGTCGGCCAGAAACTCGTTACTGATGCCATGCACCGCCTGCGCGCCCTCATCGATCTCCCGGTCGGGCTGCAGATACTGGTGATAATTATTCCCCGTCAGGCGCCGGTTGATCATTTCCACACAACCGATCTCGATAATCCGGTGCCCCTGGGAAGGTTCCAGACCGGTCGTTTCCGTGTCCAGCACGATTTGTCTATGATTTTGCATTCTTCGTTTTTATCTCCATGGATGGCGTGTATGCTGGAATCGTCGGGAACGATTCCAGTGCATTATTCACTGCGTTCAAGCATCTCATCAATACCCTTGTTCGCCAGCGCATCCGCCCGCTCATTACCTTCATCGCCGGCATGCCCCTTGATCCATTGCCAGCTGACATCATTGGCCTGCACCGCACTGTCCAGACGTTGCCAGAGATCAACGTTTTTCACCGGTTTTTTAGCGGCCGTTTTCCAGCCCTGTTTCTTCCAGTTTGCCAGCCACTTGGTCATGCCGTCCATCACATACTTAGAATCGGTATAGATTTTTACCTTACAGGGGCGACTCAGGGCTTCCAGCCCCTGGATTACGGCCATCAGCTCCATACGGTTATTGGTTGTCTGCGGCTCACCGCCGTGCAGATCCTTGAAATGCCCGTTATAGCGCAGGCTGGCGCCCCAGCCGCCGGGGCCGGGGTTTCCGCGACAGGCGCCATCGGTGTAAATTTCGACTAAATTCTGGCTCATTCGGCCCTTTTCCGCCTTGATGTTGTACAATTTATGTATGGACTTGGCACCCGAAGTCAGGAACGGGTGCGATTGCCTGCTGTAGCGAATATTAGCCTGTGAAACAGCAATACACCATGCCTGTGAGCATTATTTGTGCAGATATATTTTGCCAGAAAATCCTGCACATTCAGGCCGCACATACTGCAACCATCGCAGGGCCGGATTACTGATATGGGGCAAGACCGCAGCCAGGCCGCAAATAACAAAAATAAAGATTACTGAAAGAGTTTTATACATTGTTTTTATTCATACGACAAAACAGCCGTCGCTTTTCCGTCCTGCTGACGGTGCTATCGCTTGGCGCCTGTAATACCACACAAACAACCGAAGCCACTGCCAGCGCTCCGAACAAGCTGCCTGTGCAGAGTCTGCATGGCACACCAACCCACGACAGCCTGCCGAGAATCTCACTGGAAGATATCGAATTCGAACACTTTGAGCAGCTCTACCTGAAAAACGAAATCAATCACAGCATCTGGCCGCGCCTGCGTGCCGGTTTTCAATTGCCCGAGGACATCGCTCATTCTGACCTGCAGGCCGAGATCAACTGGTATGCACGTCACGAAAACTATCTGCACCGGGTAATCAACCGCGCCGACCCGTTTCTTTATTACATTCTCGAGGAAGCCGAAAAACGTGACCTGCCTTCCGAGCTGGTTCTGCTGCCTATCGTGGAAAGCGCCTACCAGCCCTTTGCCTACTCGCATGGTCGCGCCGCAGGTCTGTGGCAGTTTATTCCTTCTACCGGCAAGCTCTATGGCCTGAAGCAGAACTGGTGGTATGACGGCCGTCGTGATATCTACGCATCGACACAGGCGGCACTGAATTACCTGGAAAACCTCAACAAGATGTTCAAGGGTGACTGGTTGCTGGCGCTGGCCGCCTATAACTCGGGTTCCGGCACCGTGCAACGCGCCGTACGCCGCAATAAAAAACACGGCAAACCCACTGATTTCTGGCACCTGGACCTGCCAAAGGAAACCCGCGCCTATGTGCCCAAACTGCTGGCACTGAAAGAACTGATTAACCATCCGGAAAAATACGATATCAGTCTGGTCTGTGTCCAGGATGCTCCCGGCTTTAAACAGGTAAAAACCCGTTCACAGATCGACCTGGCGCTGGCCGCCGAACTGGCGGAAGTCGACCTGGAAACCATCTATAACTATAACCCCGGTTATAATCGCTGGGCAACCGCGCCCGAAGGCCCGCATACACTGATACTGCCGGTTGAAGCCGCCGAGATCTTCGAAAAGAACTATGCCGCCCTGCCGGCCGACCAGCACCTGAAATGGGTCAGGCATAAAATCAAATCCGGAGAAACCCTGAGCGAAATCGCCAGCAAATACGACACCTCTGTCAAGCACCTGAGAAAGGTCAATAATATCCACGGCAACAATATCCGCGCCGGCAAACACCTGTTGATTCCTGTCGCCAGCAGAAACAGCGCCAGCTACAAGCTGTCCTCCTCACAGCGCCTGAAAACCATCCAGAGCCGTAAACGCGGTGGCAGGGGCAGTTCACGGGTAACCCACATCGTGCAGAAGGGTGAAAGCTTCTGGGACATTTCCCGCAAATACAAGGTCAATATGCACAGTCTGGCAAAATGGAACGGCATGGCCATTCGAGACCCGCTCAAGCAGGGACAGAAACTGGTGATCTGGACAAAACATAATGGCAGCAACACCAGTAGCCATAATCCCAACAGCACAATCAAGTCGATTCACTACACGGTAAGAAACGGCGATTCACTGGCACGCATTGCCAGTCGCTACAATGTGCATGTGAAAGACCTGCATCGCTGGAACACGATCAAGGGCAAGTATATTCAGCCGGGGCAGAGACTGAAACTGTATATCGACGTAACAGAACAAAGCGGCAGTTCCGGCTAGCCACCTCTGCAATACTGCGCTAACAACAAAAATACCAAACAGCGACAAACCAACCATGACTGCAAGTATTTCGTTTCTGGACCTGAACAACTACCAGCCATTAGACACACTGACGCCGGACAACCTCAAGGAAATCGCATCAAAACTGGAAGTACTTGAGCTGAAAAAAGGTGACAGTATTTTCCAGGAAGGCGACCGGGACGACCGTCTTGTCTTTCTGCACACGGGTAATGCCGACCTGCTCAAAAACGGCAAAAAACTGAAAACCATCGAGGCCGGCACGCCGGATGCCAAACTGGCGCTGGCACATATTATTCCCCGCAACTTTTCCTGTGTCGCCAGTTCCGATGCGGTTATCTTCAAGGTGGATGCCGAGCTGCTGGACATGATGCTGGCCTGGGGCCAGACAGGCAGTTTCCAGGTTGAAGAACTCAGCGCCGACGAGGACAATGAAGATGACTGGATGACGCGCCTGCTGCAGACCGAGGCTTTTCGTCGCATACCGCCTGCCAATATCCAGGCCATCTTTACCAGCCTGGAGGATATCACGGTCAAGCCGGGCGACAGAGTCATCACCCAGGACGAACCCGGCGACTATTTCTATATCATTAAATCCGGCCGCTGCATGGTTACGCGAAAAATACCGGGGCAGGAAAAGGAAGTCCGCCTGGCCGAGCTCAGTCCCGGCGACAGCTTTGGCGAAGAGGCCCTGATCTCGGATACAAAACGCAACGCATCTGTCGTTATGCTGACCACCGGCATCCTCAGCCGGCTGTCAAAAGAGAATTTTCTCGAGCTGTTAAACGAACCCCTGCTCAACCAGGTTGACTATACAACCGCCAGCCTGAAAGTGCGCAACGGTGAGGCCGAATGGGTTGACGTACGACTGCCTGCCGAATACAAATCGGCGCACATCAAACACGCCTCACACGTACCGCTGATTTCCCTGCGCCTGAAAGCGAAAACTCTCGACCCGTTGAAAAACTATATCCTCTATTGTGACACCGGACGCAGAAGTTCGTCAGCTTCCTTTCTGCTGAATGAGCGCGGTTTCAAGACATCGGTGTTAATAAATGGCATCAAGGAAGTGCCAACGGAGGATATGGAAGGCGATAATATCTAGGACATTCAACAACAAAGCTTGAAAGCTTTTGCCGCAAATGACGCAAAGGAACGCAAAGAAAAACGTTTATTGATACAGTTTGAAAAGATCACTGCCTATCAATATTACTGATCCCTTCTTCAACAAGTTTAGTAAAACTTAGGAACCCTCTGATTAATAGTGACTTTGTCATCCTGAGCGTAGCGTAGCGGAGTCGAAGGATCTTTTACCACAGTGCAATCAAAGCATTACGGAGTATAAGATTTTTCGGTAACTGCTCCTGCGTTACCCTAATACCGTCCATCCATGGACATATCGACTCCACTTCGTTCCGCTCAAAATGACATCTATCAGAGCCTCCTTAGTATTCTTGAGAATGCGACTATTCCTTCGCCATAAATAAAAAATGCTTTTTTTGCGTTCCTTTGCGTCATTCGCGGCAAAAAAATCACTCCTCGTAACCAGGAATCAGCGCATGATCAACCTCATCGATCTGACACTTCGGTAAAAACTTCTCCGCATACCGCAAATAAACCTTATAACGGATAAAGGCATCGAATATATCCGGATCGATATGATTATCCAGTTTCATCAGCCCCAGTATACGCAGGCATTCTGACAGCGGTTTGCCGGTTTTATACGGCCGGTCGCTGGCCGACAGGGCCTCAAAAATATCCGCCACGGCCATCATGCGCGCGGGCAGCGACATCTGCTCGCGGGTCAGACCGCGGGGATAACCGGTACCATCCATGCGTTCATGGTGCGCACCTGCATATTCCGGCACCCTGGCCAGGTGGCGGGGAAACGGCAGGCGTTCAAGCATTTTAATGGTAACGGCCATGTGGTTATTGATAATCTGACGCTCCTCTTCGGTCAGCGTGCCTTTGGCTACGGTCAGATTGCTGATTTCATCATCCGACAGCAGCGGAGCGCAGACGCCGTGAGGATTATTCCAGCGGTAGCAGGCAATCTCCCTTACCCGTTGCTGCTGGGCTTCGTCCATATACTCACCGCCGATATTGCAGCGGCGAATAAAATCGCGATCCGCCTCAAGCTGCGCCAGGGTCTGCTCCAGCTGCTCATCAATATCCGGATAGTCTGTATCCGGTTCATTATTCAATGCCTCCTGCAGGCGTTCTATCCTGTCCTGCAGGGCATCGATAATGGCATCGCGGCGGATAACCTCGAAGCGGGTCTCGATGGCATCGATGCGGTCATAAATGGTTTCCAGCTTGGTCGCCTTGTCGACCACATATTCGGGCGTGGTTACCTTGCCGACATCATGCAACCAGCCGGCTATACCCAGTTCATAACGGTCACTGTCCGTCATGCTGAAGCCTTTCAGCTCACCCTTTTCGGCCTTTTCACAGGCATCGGCAATCATCATGGTCAGTGCCGGTACCCGTTTACAGTGACCGCCGGTATAGGGTGATTTTTCATCAATGGCATCGGCCATCAGCTTGATAAAGGCGTCGAACAGTTCGCGCTGCTCATCGATCAGCCGCTTGTTGCTCATGGCCACGGCGGCCTGCGAGGCCAGCGACTCGGCCAGCTGCCTGTCGGCATGGCTGAATTCACGTATCCCGCCGCCGTCAGTGGCATTGATCAGCTGCAGTACGCCGATAATCTCGTTGTGGTGGTCTTTCAGTGGAACGGTCAGAATCGAGCGGGTACGGTAACCGGTCTGCCGGTCGAAGCGACGGGTACCGCTGAAATCAAAACCTTCGGCATGGTAGGCATCGGCAATATTGATCGTGCTTTCATCGTGCACACAGGCGCTGACCACATTGGCCATATTCGGCTCGTCATTGACAAACAGGGGAACGGCTGGAAAGCTGATCGCATGACCGCTGCTGCCACCCATGTGAATATCCAGCGAGTGTGTCAGCACAATGG